>CAYWZO010000057.1:10662-10779 GCA_964462865.1 uncultured Dehalococcoidaceae bacterium
AATGGATGTTCATCGGGATGGCTCGCAATGACAGGTTAAATGGCAGCCGCAAGCTGAAGGATTATCTGGAGTAAATACGGGTTTGTCATTGCGAGGAGCGCCCTTACTCACCGAATA
>CAYWZO010000058.1:0-10644 GCA_964462865.1 uncultured Dehalococcoidaceae bacterium
TCACCCAGGTTAAGGGCCACGAGCTCGCTTATCCTCATGCCGCTGGCGTACAATAGCTCCAGCATCGCCCGGTCTCTTCTGGCTTCCGCCGTGGAGAATTTGGCCGGCTGTTCCAGCAGCTGGCGCACCTGGCTTATCGTTATCGGTTTGGGCAGGGCCTTACCCACGCTCGGCGAGCTCATGTTTTCCGTGGGGTCGGTCCGGATAATGCCCTCCGCCACCAAGAAACTAAAGAAAGACCTGGCCGCCGCCACTTTCCGCGCTACCGTGGTGGCGACGTACCCCCGTTCTTTAAGGTCGAGCATGTAGGCAAGCATTTGCTGGCGGCCGAAGCCAGGCCAGGAAGGGTATGCGCCCTGTTTGGCCGCCTCCTGGCTGGCAAAGTCGGCCAGACCCGTGAGGTCGTTGCGATAGGCGGCTATGGTGTGTCCTGAATATCCTTTTTCTACGGTCAGGTAGTTTAAAAAGCTATCAATAGAGTCTTTCATGGCATCTCCTCAAGGTTGATGGTCCCTTTGCTTAAGGCAATTGATGATATTTTAACATAATATTTTAACATAATAAAGAGCCTGATAACATAACCTTTATTTATATCAAAGGCTGACAATCCCCCTTATTTCCTATGACTAAAGAGCTATTGTAAACAGGACTAAAGGCATATAAGATTGAGACTACATATCAGATATAATTTAAGCAAAGATATAGCTACATTCTTACGCCTGAAAGACGCATCAGGAGATAGGGGTACCTCTGATTATGCTGGAATCTATCGACGGATCCAGGAATAACCTGCGCAAGAAATCACCCGAGTCCGATGCCCTGCAGCTTATCCCCGAGACCATGGCGCGCAAGTATAACGCCATCCCTCTGGCTGTGGAGGGCAACGTTCTGCGCGTGGCTATGGCGAATCCTGCCGATATCCTTGCCCTGGAGGCTTTGTCCAGCTGGAGCCAGATGCGCATCGAGCCTGAAGCGGCCACCCAGGAAGAAGTCCTGGAGGCAATCGATTTTAACTATAAAGCCTATGACGAGATTGAAAAACAGATTTCCAGCATTTCCATCGCCAGCAGCAAGATAGCCAACCAGCAGCTATTCGTTGACACCGCTACCGACGCGCCGGTCGCCCAGGCGCTGACTCTCATCGTTGATGAAGCGGTCAAAGCCCGTGCCTCGGACATTCATCTGCAACCGGGTGAGGAGAACATGAAAGTACGCTACCGCATCGATGGCACGCTTCACGAGATGTTTTCTCTACCGCTGACTACCATGACGCCGCTTATATCAAGGATTAAGATCCTCGCCAATATGAATATCGCGGACCATCATCGTCCCCAGGACGGGCAGTTTTCTGTCAAGACCAAAGGTCGTCTGATTGATATCCGGGTTGGTATCATCGCCACGGTTTACGGCGAGATGGCGGTGCTGCGTCTTCTGGACAAGTCCCGGGCGACCCTGGCCATGTCCGAGCTGGGATTTCTTCCGGACGCGTTAAAAAAGTACGAAGCCATGCTCAAGGTGCCTTACGGGATTATCCTGGTCAGCGGGCCGACTGGCGCCGGCAAGACCACTACCCTTTACGCCTCTGTCAATTCCCTCGACCGAAAAGGACGCAATATCATCACCGTGGAAGACCCGGTCGAATACCGTTTTTCGGATATTAACCAGATTCAGGTCAATCCTCGCGCCGGGATTACCTTCGCCAGCGGGTTAAGGTCAATTCTGCGTCTTGACCCGGATGTCGTCTTGATTGGTGAGATACGCGATTCCGAAACAGCCAATATCGCCATACAATCGGCGCTCACCGGCCATCTGGTGCTGTCCTCAATCCACGCCAATGACGCTGCCGGAGTGGTCCTGCGCCTCATTGACCTGGGCGTTGAGCCTTTCCTGGTATCATCGGCCCTTATCGGGGTGGTTGCCCAGCGCATGGTGCGCCGCGTTTGCCCCCATTGCGGCCGCCAGACCCAGGCTTCACCCGAGGAAAGCCTCATTTACAGCCAGGAAATGGGAGAGGAACGCCAGGATTTCATTTATGGCAGCGGCTGCAAGTCTTGCGCCAATAGCGGCTACCGGGGTAGGGTGGGTATATTTGAAATATTATGCACCAGCGATCAGATCAAAACACTTCTGATAAAGGGTACGACGGCCAATCAGCTACGTGAACAGGCGATCAAAGACGGCATGGTGACGTTGCTGAAAGACGGCATGTATAAAGCGAAAAAGAACATGACCACGCCTACCGAGGTGCTGCGTAATACCTATTCGGTGGGGTAATCAGGGGAGAAATAACTGAATTGTTTATTCGAGGTGGTAACCGGTAAATGATTTATCAGTACATCGCCTGCGGTGAGTCGGGCGATATCGTTAAAGGCAAAATATCGGCCAGCAGCGAGGACGCCATCGCCGAGATGATGAGCTATGCCGGCTATCGCCTGATCAACCTCAAGCCATACGTACCTTTCTTGAGCCTGGGAAAACTTACCGCCCAGTTTTTCCCGGTAAAGCCGGCCGAAACGATATTACTCTTACGCCAGATAGCGTTGCTGCTGGAATCCGGTGTCAATATCGTCACCGCCCTGGACCTGTTACAGGAGCAGGTGGCCAATCGTATCCTTAAAAGGGTGGTCTCGGAGCTCATCGCAGATATACGCAGTGGCAACCAGCTATCGGCGGCCATGAACCGGCACCCGGATATTTTTTCCACCATGACCTGCCGCACCATTGGTATCGGCGAACAGACCGGTGGACTCGAGACAATGCTTAGGCAGGTCGCGGACTATATGGAGAAGGAACTTATTACCCGCAAAGGCATCAAGGGCGCCTTGATGTACCCTATCATCGCCCTGTTCGTGACGGTGGTGGTGGTCGGAATATTGATGTTCTTTGTTCTCCCGGCTTTCGCCAACCTGTACGGCGACCTCGGTGCCAAGATGCCGGCCATTACCATGATGATGATGGATGCATCCGTCTTTCTCCGCGAGCACATTCTGCATATCTTCCTGGGCATAATCATTATCGCGGGATTGGGCCTGATATATATTAAAACGCCGGATGGTAAATATCGCATGGACGCGCTGATGCTCCGCATACCGCAGCTGGGCCGGGTAACGCATTTGAATGAACTTTCACGGTGCTGCCGGAGCATATCCCTGCTGTTCACCGCCGGACTGCCCCTGACCGAGATTATGCCTCTGGTCATTCAGGGCTGCAACAACCGGGTCATGGCCCAGGGTCTTTATAACGTCCAGGTGGATATGCTCAAAGGCGAGGGGTTGTCCCGGCCGATGGCCAAAAACCATCTCTTTCTACCCATGATGGTACAAATGGTGAAAGTGGGTGAAGAGAGCGGCAGCCTCGATTCCTCGCTGCAGGCCGTGGCCCAGAACTATGAAACAGAAGCCCAGGACAAGACCAAATCGTTAATTGCCATGATACAGCCGGTTATGACCATCGTCATCGCCGGCATCGTCGGCCTGATAGCTTTATCAATGGTGTCAGCTATGTACTCCATTTACGGACAGGCTTTTTAAAAAATATAAATAATGGATGTCAATTATGAAGGGTTTAAAGCTAAGTAAAACCAGCTGGCTGATCCTTTCGGCAGGAGTTTTTCTGGTCGTTCTGGCCGGTCTTGGCCTGACGCGCTCCCAGCAGATGAATGAACAGACCAAGCTGGATGACGAATTGGGTCTATACGAAAAGAGACTGGGGATGTTACAGACGGAAGCGTTAAGCCAGCAGCTGGAGAATCTCCGGGGTAAAGTTGAAGAGGGTGAAGCGCAGCTCAAGGAAGCCAAAGCGAGGTTGAACCAGTCGGTCGTCAGTGTGGACGTCACCGACGAGTTCTTTAAGATAGCCGAGTATTGCAGCGTTAACATCACCAACATGTCTACGACGGTTATATCTCAAATCAGGTATGAAGGTGTTGACTTTTCTACGATTTCACTCGCCGCGAATGTTGTTGGCAACGAGGAGAATGTCATTAATTTTGTTAACAGCTTGAATAATAGCTATGTCACCGGAAATGTTCAATCTGCCCAGATAAGCATTGCTGAAGCTACCGAGGGGGAAGAGGTATCATCGAGTGATACTACCGCCACCTTGAGCATGATAGTCTATTCTTATGAAGGAATGTAACTATGACCGCGAATACCACCACATTATATATCAGTGACATCAACATGCGGCTGATGACTACGCGAGGTAAGCGTATCACCAAGCTGGCGGATATGCCGCTGGATACCAGTTTGAGCCAAGTAGATACACCGGAAAAAGAAGCCCAGCTGGCGGAAAAAATTAAGTATCTTTTTAAGAGCAACCGCATAGGAACGAGGAAAATTATCCTCGGTCTAAGTGGTATGCACTGCCTGACAAGGCCGATTACGCTGCCGGAATTACCGAAAGCCATGCTTGATGAGGCTGTGACCAGGGAAGCCAGGCGCGTGCTGCCGGTACCTGTAGAGCAGCTGTACCTGTCATGGCAGACCGTATCTGTAATCAGTGGCAAACTGCAGGCTTTTATGGTGGCTATTCCCCGCCATATCGCCGATATGGTAATTAAAATCATCGGTGAGGCTGGATTTAAACCGTACATGATGGATATCAAGCCGCTGGCCCTGGCGAGGCTGTCGCGGGAAGCCACCGCCGTTATTGTCGATGTTCAGCCGGGCGAATTTGATATCGTCATCATGGTCAACGGGATGCCCCAGCCTATCCGCACGGTTCCTTTCCCCACCGAGACCCCGTCTTTAAAGGAAAGGCTGGTAATTGTCAGGGATGAGCTTGAGCGAACGGTACAGTTTTATAACTCGAATAACCCGGAGACCAGGATACAGCCAGAAACCCCTATGCTCGTCTCCGGGGAACTGGCCGATGAACCCGAGCTTTATGAGTCTCTGGGGCAGCAGCTTGGGTTTAAAGCCGCGCCGCTTGCTTCGCCGCTGAAATGTCTGAAACATCTCGACCCCTCGCATCACCTGGTAAATGTCGGTCTGACTCTTAAAGAACTGACCAAAGAAGCTGGTCCTTTATTACCTAACTTCAACACTTTACCAGCGCCCTACCAGCCCAAGCAGATTTCTATGTACCGCCTGTTGGCTGTCCCTGCCATGGCGGCCGCTATAGGCCTGGTAATCATGCTCGGCATGACGGTCAGAGATGCGGCGGCCAATCTCGAATCAACCAAATTAACTCTGGATTCGAATAAAGTGCTGATAGAAAAGAGGCAGACCTTAAAGAAGGAGCTATCTAATAGTATCGCCGCCATGGAAATCAAGCTTTCCGGTCTCGAGGCGGCCCAGAAAAACTTTACCACCGCTCTGGACAGCCTTACTAGCAAGGGCAACAAGATGAATGACGACCTCAATACCACGGTAAATACCGTGGTGGAGGAATTTAATATCGCCAATATCAATATTTCCAGCGGCAGGATAAACCTTAGCGGACGGGCTGGCAGCGAGCAGGAAGTAATGCAATATGTCCGTAAGCTGACCAGCACCGGCAGATACGAAGAAATAACCATCTCCAGTCTTACCAGGGTGGAAGACCCGGAAGAAGAAGACGGTTTCGACATGCAGTACTCGCTATCAATCAGGTTAAAGGATATGAAGAAATAATGGACATCATCGAGTTATTGCAATTAGCCAAAGCTAAGGACGCATCTGACCTGCACATCGTCGTTTATAGCCCGCCCTTGTTCCGGATTAATGGCGAACTCGCGTCTGCGGATGACATGCCGGCGCTGGACGCCGAAGATATTGACCAGGCTCTGAATAATATACTGACCGAGAAAGAGAGAGTGGATTTTAAAAACAACCTCGAGCTGGACTTCGGGCGTACCGTTCCCGATGTCGGCAGGGTACGTTTCAATATTGCCAGGCAGCGTGGGACGGCCAGCGTGGTTGCCCGCTTACTCCCCAGTAGCATACCCACCCCGGAACAACTCGGCCTTCCTGTTGTGTGCAAGGAACTAATTATGCGCCCCCGCGGGCTGGTAATCGTCAGCGGACCTACGGGCAGTGGCAAGTCAACGACTCTGGCTTCCATGATCGATTATCTTAACCAGAACGATAACTGCCGTGTGGTAACGATAGAAGACCCCATCGAGTACACCTACGATAACAAGAAGTGCACCATCACGCAGCGTGAGCTGGGATACGATACCCTTTCCTTTTCCGAGGCTTTACGTCATGTCTTGAGGCAGGACCCTGATGTTATCCTGGTGGGTGAAATGAGAGACCTGGAGACCGCATCGGCGGCCCTTACCGTGGCGGAAACTGGCCACCTGGTGCTTACCACCGGTCATGCCCCCAGCGCTGCCCAGGCGGTAGAGCGTGTCATCAATATGTTCCCGCCCCATGAACGTCACCTGGTCCAGGCAAGACTCGCATCGCTAATACTGGCGATTTTCTGCCAGGCGCTCGTGCCCAAGTCCAACGGCACCGGCCGGGTGGCCGCCATTGAAGTTATGATGGCCAATGCCGCGGTGAGGAACCTTATCCGTGAAGGTAAGAGCTTTCAGCTGCCCAACATCATCCGTATGAACACCAGGAACGGCATGGAGCTGCTCGACCAGGCCCTGGTGAGGCTTTACCGCGAATGCGTCATCACCCTGGAAACGGTCTACGAATTCTGTAACGACCGTGAAGATATCGCCAAGATAACCGGGGAGAGAGATGTCTCGTCTGAAGATAGCAATCAGGCCATGCTCTCCACACAGTTCAACTAGACCGGAACACTTCCTTTAATAAGCCATTATTTTACATTATCTTCTTATCTATCCCCATTATCTTTTTTCCCACTGGTTGGCAAAGTGGAATGCGATTATAAAACGACGTCTCCTGAAAACCCTGGAAAAGATACCTCTCCCTAGAGGGGTGTTGTATCAAAAGTGCCGCTTAATGTCACCCTGAGCCCTTCGGTTACCCTCAGGATAAACTCCGCGAAGGGTCTCGGAGTGGTGGGGTTTATACGTACGGCGCCCCGCCTTACCCCGAGATTCTTCGTCACTTCGCTCCTCAGAATGACATTTGATACAAAGCCCCCTAGAGGGGAGGAGAGGTAATTATTATTGTAATGACGGCCTGAAAAAAGGCAACAAAAAGCCTATCAGCAACATTTCTGGTAATCGTTGCTGATAGGCTTAATTGCTTGTTATATTAGCAAACTAAATTTATTTTCTCAACACAGGGTATTAAGGCGTTGTCTGCGTTACGGTGCCATCGAGAGCGAAGGCATAGAGGCAGCCGGTCTTGGTGCAGTTATCGCTATCGAGACCCGTCAGGTACGAAGACAGGTACAGAATCACCGGCGTGCCCGACCTGTTGTCGGTGGCCGTGACCGCGCTCATGTCCTCGGTGGGGGTGGTGATGGCGCCATTAAGTTCGCCGGTGGTGCTATCCGCGATCATGGCCATGGCGCCGGTCTGGACGTTGTGCAGCTCCGTCTCGTAAGACTCGCCTTTCCCCCGGCCGATGAATTTACCTACGTTAGGCACGGCGACCGCAGCGAGTACACCCAGAATGGCTACGACAACGAGTAGCTCGATGAGGGTGAACCCTTTCTCTCCATAGCGAAAGCTCCTGAAAAACCTCTTCATTTTGTACGCCTCCTTTGCGTTTTTCAATACGATATACCTAGTTAACAGCTTAGCATAACCACGTCCGAGTTCAATGGAGAAATAGTCCCAAACGGGCATGGGAATAAAGTCCTGTAAATCTCCAATCGGCCATATTCGTTAAATTCGTTACAGCTACGTTAAATAGCTTAAACGTTTCACGCGCCGAATACGATAATGTTTACATTTAATTAAGATAAAAGGTAACCCCTGATTTAATCGGGTATTAACACAGGGCGTTAGAGACAGGGGACTACTGTTGACGCGCCCATGAAAACCCGTCAAAATGTAAGAGCCTTTGTTGCAAAAACCGTCATCGGGAGCGCAGCGTAGCAATCCGTAATGATGTAAGTAATATTGAGGAATGCTGCGAGCTCCGTCCCCGCCATGATGGGAGGGAATGTATTATATTATGACCATAACGTTCGCGGTTATCTTTACCCTGGTGGGGCTGGCTACCGGCAGTTTCCTCAATGTCTGCATCGACCGCCTGCCGCAACGTAAGTCGCTGGCTTATCCGCCTTCTCACTGCGATGCCTGCGGTCAACCATTAAAGCCGGTCGACCTGGTGCCGGTGGTCAGCTATTTGTGGCTGCGCGGTCGCTGCCGCTATTGCGGGGCCCGGATTCCGGTCCGTGTGCTCCTGGTCGAGGCTCTGACCGGGCTGCTCTTTCTGCTGGCTTTCTGGCGCTTCGGCTTAACTCCGCAGTTTGGCATCACCGCGTTCTGGTGCTGCATCTTTCTGGTGATAATTTTCATAGATAAAGAACATCAACTGATATTAAATAAAGTAACCTATCCGGCGGCGGTGGTGGCTTTAGCTATCCTGGCAGCCGATTCAATCTTTCCCGGGGCCGGTATTCTGGGAAATCTACAGCTCTTCCCTCAACCGAGTATCTTGAGCGGACTCATCGGAGGGGCTATCGGCTTTACCTTTTTCCTTTTGGTCTTTCTTATCAACCCGCGGGGCATGGGCATGGGAGACGTTAAACTGGTAGCCCTGATAGGCCTGGCCACCGGTTTTCCTTTAACGCTCGCCGCTTTATTTATCGGTATTTTCATCGGGGGACTGGCGGCCGTCGTTTTACTTACCTTGAGGAAAAAAGGCCGGAAAGACGTCATGCCCTACGGTGTTTTCCTGGGTATCGGCCCGATTATCGCCCTGCTCTGGGGAAACGGTGTGATAGACTGGTACCGGAGTCTCTTTTAGAAGAATTCCTACAGAAACTCTAACCAGGATTTATTGACAGCATCGGCATAGGGCAGTACAATAGTCCTGTATGAACGTAGGACTTAATACCCAGAATGAATCTGGCATCAAGGCCGGCCCGTCCCGTCAAATAGGTATCAGCCGGCGGCGCTCTGATATCAAAATAATCGCTGATATGCTCCGGGTGGGGGAAAGAGGAGCCGGCAAGACGGAAATAATGTATACCGCCAATATGAGCTACAGCCAGATTCAAAAATACCTTGACTACCTCGTAAATCAGGGTTTTATCAATAAGGTGGACATGGATAACTCCATGATCGCCTATCAGGTGACCGAAAGCGGGCTCAAGCTCCTCAAGGCTATCGATAACCTCATAGCCATGCTGGAACCTGCGGCCGCCGGAAACCCGTAGTCTTTTAACCGCTTCTAACGTGATAAACTGGAAACGCCGATAATTTTTCATCCTGCCATTTCTGTTTTCACTTAATTGCACTGCTTTCGTCAACCCGGTAAAAAATCGCTTCTTCGCCGCCATATATAGTCGGGCCTTAGAATTTCGTTTAATGTAGTTGCCACGCCGCAGGTGTTCCTATCTTTAACAAAACCTTAAGTAAATCTTTATGAATATTTTATTACTTTTATACGGATTTTTATGACCTGGTGGTACACTCGTAAATGATAATAAGGAGTAAGCACCGGGCTGTCGGTAGCGATAAAGAGGGCAAGAAACGCCGATGAGACGCACATTAGTATTAGATGAAGACGATTTAATCATGGTGGTTAAAGAGGATATCGTCAAGCAGATAGATGAAAACCGCGGTGAGATGAACCGCACCGAATTTGTTAATTATCTTATTCAGTGTCAATTGAAAGAGCAGATAAACCAGAAAGAAAGCGTTTCCAAAGAAGAGTTCCAGCAATTCACCCGTCAAATGACAGGCCTTCTCCACAATTTCCTCCAGTTTTTCATCAGCTACGGCATGGCCATGGGCAACGGTAAAAGCAGTGCCGATATCCAGGCATTGAACCAGCAGCTTGATTCCCTCCAACCCCTGGATGAAGACTCAACCGATATATAGCCTAACCCGCCAGACTTCATCTGCCATAACACCCACTGCATCATCTTTGTAGCTAATAGAACTATATTCTAGAACACAATCACTTCCCAAGCTACAGTTTATCGCTTAGTCTGTTTCTGTAGCTACATCTTCATTTTCACTCGGTGCAGCTTGAGGAGTGATTGATGCCCAAGGCCATAGACCTATTTAGACAGGGTAAGAGGGAAGAGCTGTGGCAGATGTGCTGCGGCTTTTTGAGTCTTAATATAAATGAGTTCATGGATGTTCAGAACCGCCTTATGTTGCAGCAGCTGGAATTGCTAAATAATTGCCAGCTGGGCCATAAAATCATGCAAGGCGCCAGGCCGCAGACCGTTGAGGAGTTCCGACAGCAGGTTCCCCTGACGACCTATAAAGAATACTGCCCGGAGATTTTCGAAAAAAAAGAAGAAGGCCTGCCTGTAAAACCCGCTTTTTGGGTACGTACCTCGGGAAAATCGGGCGATTATCCCTGCAAATGGGTACCGATGACACCCGTTTATGCCGAAGAATTGAGTAAAACCTTATATGGCGTCGGTATGCTCTCCTGTTGTAAAGATTGGGGTGATACCTCAAGTATCCCGGATAATATTAATATATTGTATTCTGTCGCGCCTCGGCCCTATATCTCGGGCACCTTTGCTGACCTTCTAAGAATGCAGTGGCCATTCAATTATTTACCGCCTCTGGAAGAAGCTGAAGATATGTCTTTTGAAGATAGA
>CAYWZO010000059.1:0-10377 GCA_964462865.1 uncultured Dehalococcoidaceae bacterium
GCGTTTTTATCGTAACATCTGCGTTTGCTAATAGTCACCACTGGACAAACATCGGCATGACCACGTGGGTGTAGTTCTCCGTGCCCACCGGGCGGAGAAGGCCGGGGCTGGAGGGGCTGGTGGTCTCCAGCGCCACCTGGGACTCGCGGAGCACGCTCAAGACATCCGTCAGGTACTTGCCATTGAACGCTATCTTGGACTCATCGCCTTCCACCGTGGCATCGATTTCACCGACGTCATCGCCGATTTCCTCCGAGCGGGCGGAGACGGATATCTTGCCGGGACTGGACTCGCTGCCCGGCGTAATGACCAGACGAACGATGCCGCTGCCGTCACGGGCGAAAATGGAAGCGGTCTTGGTGGCCCGCAAGAAATCGTCCTTGTTCACGATGACCCGCGTGTTGTAGCTCTTAGGGATGAGCTGGGAGTAGTTGGGGAAGGTGCCCTGGACGAGCTGGGACACTAATTCCACGCTCTTCAAACGGAAGAGCACCTGGCTCTTATTGGGGTTGAGGGTGATATCGACGGCTTCATCCTGATCGCCGATGAGGCGGTTGAGTTCCGAGAGCGTCCGCGCTGGGATGATGACCTCTGTCTTCTGGCTGACGCTATTGGTGATGGGTAACTTGAGGACGGCGAGCCTGAAGCCGTCGGCCGCCGCCAGCGTCAGCGTACCACCGTCGAACTGGGCATCGACACCGGTGAGCACCGGCCGCGACTCCTCTGTGGCCGCGGCGAAGACGACCTGGTTGATGCCCTGCCGCAGGGCCTCCACTTCTATCTTGGTGGCGATGCCGTCATCGATGCTGGGAATCGGGGGGAATTCCTTGGCATCGACGCCGCTGATGCGGGCCTCGAAGCGGGCGCATTTAAGCCCCAGGGTCTTCGTCTGGGGCGAGAGATTGATGGCGATGGTATCACTGGGGAGGGTACTGACGAACTCGGTCAGGAGCCGGGCGGGCACGGTTATCGCGCCTTCCTCTTCGATTTTGGCGCCTATCCAGCAGCTGATGGCCATCTCCAGGTTGGTGGCGACGAGCTTGAGGCGGCCTTCTTCCGCGGCCAGCAAGACATTATTGGTGATGGGCAGCGTCGTCCGGGTGGCTACCGCCCTCCCGACGATGCTTAGTCCCCGGTTCAGGTTTTCCTGAAGGCATGTCAGTTTCATAACGCACCCCCCAAATATTACTTGTGGTGGACTAGTATATAACAAAACAGGGTTCTATTCAAGCTCTATAGCGCCGCTTTTACCGCCGCTTTTACGCACCAGGCGGATATTCTCGATTTTCATGCCGCGGTCAACGGCCTTGCACATGTCGTAGATGGTCAGGGCGGCGATAGTAACGGCCGTGAGCGCCTCCATTTCCACGCCGGTCTTGCCGGTACTCTCCACGGTAGCGGTAATATCAATCGCGCTTTGCCTTTCATCCGGCTGGAACTCGATGTTGACACTGCCGATGAGAATCGGGTGGCAGAGCGGAATCAGGTCGGGGGTGCGCTTGGCGGCCATGATGCCGGCCAGCTGCGCCACCGCCAGCACGTCGCCCTTGGCGATGCCGCCCTGCCGGATGAGCTTGAAAGTGGCCGGCTGCATCCTGACCGTGCCCCTGGCGACGGCCACGCGGTCGGTATCGGCCTTGCCGGTAATGTCCACCATGCGGGGCCGCCCGGCTTCATCGATATGGGTAAGCCTTTTCTCGGCAGGGGTGTCAGGCCGTCCGGTCGGCCTTTCCATTGATATCGGAAGTCCCCGGGTACTTTTTCTTCTCATTTTACTTCACCCCCTCGAGACAAAAAAGAGGGGCACAGCCCCTCTTAGATATTTTCCTTATCCCCCCACCTGGGAGAATGGCCGGCCCTTGTGCCGGGTGCCCTCGGCCAGGCGGTGGCCTTTTGGTTTATTAGCAATGGCCTGGCCGATGAGGTTTTTTAGTTCCTCCACCGGGGCGCCGCCGCGCAGGGGCCCTTTCAGGTCTATCTCCGCCTCGCTCAACAGGCAGGGGCGCAATTTGCCGTCGGCGGTGAGGCGGAGCCGGTTGCACTGAAAGCAGAAGTGCTCCGTCACCGGGGAGATGAAGCCCACCGTCCCGCTGGCGCCGGGCAGGCGGAAGTATTTAGCCGGCCCGTTGCCCGCCTCCACTTTCCAGGGCTCCAGCTTACCTATTGTTTCGATGCGCTTTCTCATCTCGCTGACGGAGACCAGCTTATCGGAAACAGGCTCGTTGCTGCTCACGGGCATTAGCTCGATGAAGCGCACGTTCCAGCCGTCTTTAACGGTCTTCGCGACGAAGTCGGTAATTTCGTCGTCGTTTACTCCGGCCATGACTACCATGTTGATTTTCACCGGTGTCAGTCCCGCCGCCAGGGCCGCCTCGATGCCTTTAAGCGTATCGGAGAGTTCGCCGCAGCGGGTTATCTGCCGGAATCTTTCCGGCTTGAGGGTGTCCAGGCTGATATTAACCCTTTGCAACCCGGCCTCTTTAAGCGCGGCGGCATGTTGCGCCAGCAGGGTGCCGTTCGTCGTCAATGACAGATCTTCGACGGTCTCGATGCCCGCCAGCAGGCTGATGAGGTCGGTGATGCCCGCCCGGACCAGGGGTTCGCCGCCGGTGAGCCTGATTCTATTGATGCCGAGCTCGGCGGCGGCCTTCGCTACGGTATAGATTTCCTCGTAGCTAAGGATGTCATAGTGGGACATCAGGTCGATGCCCGCTTCCGGCATGCAGTAAACGCAGCGCAGGTTGCAGCGGTCCGTCACCGAGATACGCAGGTAGTTGATGGGGCGCTGGAAAGAATCGGAAATTCCGGTCATAATAATAACCTCTACGTGATATTATACAGGAAAAGACAAAGAATTAGCTATTGCGGGCATAGACCACAAAGTATATATGGCATAGCTTCAGGCGGTAAATAATGAGCTTAGTCTTTATATTTGTTATTTATTTTTTTCATGGCTTGATGTATTTTAACACCCATGTCGGGAACTTGTCTTGGGGTTATGTTATAATCAGGCTGTGAAGTTCAGCGAATTGATAAGGCTTCTTGAGAAAAACGGATTCGAGCTTATCAAGGAAAAGGGCTCTGTCCGTTATTACGGTAAGAAGGGCTTGAATAATTTAATTCGTGTGGATTATCATGGTTCCAGGGAGATCCCTACCGGGACTTGTGACGCAATATTAAAAGCGGCAGGTTTGAAGGGAAAAGGCGGAAAATAAAATGATAGATTTAAAATATTCTCTAGTTATAGAAGCGACCGAAGATCCCACATTCTTTTCTTTCTATTCGCCAGACCTAGAAGGCTTTACTGGTGTAGGTAGCTCTGTTGAGGACTGCCTTTACAAAGCAAAGTGGGGCATGGAAGAACATATTACTCTACTAAAAGAGCGCGGGCTTACCGTTCCAAAACGAAATCCCAATCTTACAGTCACTATCAAGAATGCGGCTCCGGCGGGAGTTATGTAGCATTTCTTTTCCCTATCGAGTGATGAGGTTAAATATGACTACAAAAGAAGCTGAATTTCGCATTTGGTTAATTGATGAACTGAAGAAAAATCAAGGTTCTATGGGACTAGAAGAAACAAAAAATTCCGGTGCTTACAAATTTGATTTATCTCAATTGACAATAGAGCGCTATGTAAAGAAATGGGCTCATTCCGGTGAAATTGTCTTTGTTCCTGTTGGCAAAACAATGAATGGTCATTGGATACATAACGTTGTCCTCAATAAGCGTAATAATTAATTAATCAATAACCGTGTACATATGCATGAAAAGGCAGACATCCCGGTGTTCTTGTATTAATTATTAGTTTGCCTATATACAAGCAGCCATCCTCATCAGCCATTCCCGCGCCTTTGCCGCCGCCCGCGCCCGGTGGCTAACGCGGTTCTTCTCTTCCAGCGTCAGCTCGGCCATCGTTTTACCGAGCTCCGGGACGTAAAATACCGGGTCGTAGCCGAAGCCATGCATGCCCTTCGGCGCGGTGGTAATGAGGCCTTGGCATATCCCTGTAAAAAGATTTACTTTGCCTTCGGGCGTGGCGATGGCGATGACACAGCGGAACTGTGCCGTCCGTGCCTTTTCCGGTACGTCCTTGAGCCGCGTCAGGAGGAGGCTGATTCTATCGGCATCGGAGGCGCCTTCCCCGGCGAAGCGGTGGGATAATGAGCCCGGCCCGCCCCCCAGGGCGTCCACCTCCAGTCCGGAGTCGTCCGCCAGTGATAGCAGACCGCTTTCTCCGGCCAGGGCAGCAGCCTTCAAACGCGCGTTCTCCTCGAAGCTGCCGCCCGTTTCTGCCACGACCGTGGTGATATCCTCATCGGCCGGCGTCACCATCTCGTAAGGGATACCGCGGAGCAGGAGCCGGTATTCCCGCACTTTGCCCCGGTTATTGGTGGCCAGCAGGAGCCTGGGCATCGCTTTAATCAAGGTTCTGGAACCGATTTTCGAGCTTCTTCATCACCTGCGGCATGGTGGTATATTCCATTTCTTCAAGAGGCAGGCGGTGCGGTTCGAACGGGCCGTGGCGCCGCATCATGTCGGCCATCTCGTTGGCCTGGATGCGGGCCAGGTCGAAGGACTTGTCGGCGAACATGTCGCGCGGGCCGACGAATTTACCTTCATGCAACTGGAAGCCCTGGCAGATTACCCGCGGCGGACCATCGAAGCGGGAGGGCGTGCTGTCCACTAGGGCGACTGGCATCAGCGGTCCCATGTGGGAGCCGCGCATCCATCCCTCGACCAGGATAGGCGCGGCGAAGGGTTCCAGCACCTCGCCCACGGCCGGGAAGATACCCTGCGCCCGGACGATGCAGACCGGGTCGTCCTTACCCACGTACCGGCCGGCTATCAGCGAAAGCTTCTCGGTTGAGGACACCGCGGCGATGTCCCCGGTATCGCGGTGGTAGACGGCCTTGACGGCGAAGCGGGAAGGCGCGCCGATAAGCACCAGCATGTCATAAATCTCTTCCGGGGAGTTGAACGTAATCTTTTTATGCTCCTTGACGTCATGCACCTCAAAGGTGAAGCCGTTGTGCATATTGGCGGCAATGACCAGCCCGATGGTATTGAAGGGGTCGGCGAACATCTTGTAAAGGGGCATGTTCCAGGCGCCGGCGGAGGTCTTGTCCGCCATGAAGATGAGCACCGGCTCCGAGGGCCTTTCCTCCAGCTCCATTTCGGCCACGCCGGGGCCCATGCCCTTGACGTTGCCGGAGAAGGCATCGATGAGCAGGTCCTGGCCGGAGCCGTAGAGCCCCAGGGACTTGGCTACCTCGGTGCCGGAAACGAAGGTGTCCCAGGCCAGCTTGTGGATATCGTAGTTGCCGGTGCCTTTCTCGTGGGTCATGATGAGCTGCAGGTCATCGCCGCACTTGGTAGTGTGGCAGTCAATCAGCAGCCCCTCTTTCTTGGCCTTGTTCAGGCATTTTTTCGCATCCGCGATAATGTCGGGGTGCGATTCGGAGTGGCCGACGTACCCGCCGATATCGGCCTTGATAACGCTCAAAGTGAATTTCATAATTACCTCCTTGCCTCTATTTGGTCAGTACTCAATGCCCTTTCTGGCTTTGATGCCGGCGTCAAAGGGGTGTTTAACCTTGACCATCTCGGTGACCAGGTCGGCGGCTTCCAGCAATTTATTGTCCGCGTAGCGCCCGGTCAGGATGAGTTCGACATGTGGAGGTTTGTTCCTGATAAGGTTAAGGATTTCCTCCACATCAATGAGATTATAGCCAACCGCCACGTTAATTTCATCCAGCACTACCAGGTCGTAGTCGCCGCTGGTTACGGCTTTTCGGGCGGCTGCCAGGGCGGCTTCGGCCTGTTCTTTTTCTTCGGGGTTAACAGCATCGGGGCTGGTGAGCTGCCGCAGGCCGAATTGCGCTATCTTAACACTAGGGAGCCGGGCCAGGGTCTGGTATTCACCATAGGCGTAGTTGCCCTTCATAAAGGAAATCAGGAACACTTTAAGGCCATGGCCGGCGGCCCTGACGATGGTGCCCACCGCGGCGGTCGTTTTGCCTTTACCGTTGCCGGTAAAGACCTGGACCAGACCTTTTCCGGTTTTTGGGGTCAATTACTCCCCCTTGTGGTTAAGTCTAGTACAGGACGGTGTATTAAACGTGTCAGAAGTCGGTAGGGAATATCTGGGATTTTCCGGGGAATATACGTATAGATTTTAGCAGTACATCTCCGGCCTGTCAATCGGAGAGGTTTTTTAATAATACTCAAGACTGGTGTATAGCCCTGGGCCGCGTCCGGAAGAAGGTGGTGATGCCCACCAGGGCCGGCAGCGCCACGCCGTAAGCGATGAGCACTGGCGGCACCTTGAGCCACCATCCCAGGAATGGCAGCGCGATGAAAAGAAAGGCCATGGACGGCGTAACGTTGCGTTTCAAGATGAGAATTAAGGTGGTGGGCAGGGTCAGTATCAGCATCGGCAGGGTGACCAGGACGAATAAAATGCCGATGGTGGTACTCACGCCCCTGCCGCCTCTGAACCCGAGAAAAACCGGCCAGTTGTGCCCGATAACGGCGGCGGCGCCGGTGAATAAAACGACGATTTGAGACATGTTGGCCACCTGCGCGATGAAAATGACCAGCGCCCCTTTGGCGGCATCAATGATGCCGACAATGATGCCCGCTTTCGGGCCCAGCTCGCGGTAGGCGTTGGCGGCGCCGGCGTTCTCGTCCCCCATCCGCCGGATGTCTCTCCCCGCTACGATACGCCCCGCGATGTAGGCGGTGGGCAACGCCCCGAGCAGGTAGCCGATTATTATTATTGACCAGATGGGCATGATGCGTTCCCCTGGTAATGCCGGGAGAGGGACTCGAACCCACAAGGATTGCTCCGGCGGATTTTAAGTCCGCTGCGTCTGCCAATTCCGCCATCCCGGCCTGTACGGAATAATTGTAGGGGGTGCGCTCTGGGGTGTCAAGGTCATCGTTTTTTCCGGGGTACTATTGATTAATGTACTAATTTACCTGGTACTATATGTATATTTCTTATTTGATGGTGAGTCTTTAAAATTATATGGGGACAGGTATATCGGCCGGGCGCGAATAACGGAAGAGGTAACAGTGATTATGTCAGATGGACAGGATTCTCCGCAGGTTAACGGCGCGATTCTATCTCATTCGCTTAACGACTACCGGGAAAAAGTCGGGGAGATTATTCGCAAAGAGAATGAGAAGTTCAGCCAGTTAGCTCAAGAACAGGCCAAAGAGATAATCGAAGACGCCTGCCGCAAAGCGGATCAGGCAGTTCTTGAAAGTCAGCAAAAAGCCTCGGCAATTATTGCCGAGAGTGAGAAAAAGGCCGAAACAATAATTGCCGATTGCCAGAAGCACGCCGTAAAAATCAGCGGCGAGATTGAACAGCAGGCAAATCAAAAATCATCTGAAATTATTGAAAAAGCCCAGCAAAAAGCCAAGCAAGTTATAGAGGAAGCTGAAGGAAATGCCAGAAAAGAAGCTAAGGGCAGGGTAAAATCACAGGAAGAAAAAATACTCGCTAAAGCCAGAGAGGAAGCCGCTTTAATATTAACCGACGCCAGGAAAAATGCCGAAAAAGAATCTTCTGAAACAATGGAAAAAACCAAGATGGAAGCCCAGCAACGTTTTGAAGAAGAAATAACGAAATTCCGGGCCGAAGCTCAAGCGCAAACAGATCAAATACGCATCGAAGCCCAGAAAAAGGCAGCGGCGCTGATTGATGATATCATTAACGATAATAAGGAATTAAACGAGATAATCATTAGCATTACAAAAAAATCGGAAACTATTCTGGGAAAATTCGGCAACGAGATGCAGGTCGAAGCCGGGGAACTGACCAAGAGCGTTATGGCAGCCAGGCAGAAAATAGAGCAAAAACTAACGGCATTTATCGGAAAAAGCGAAGAGAGTGCCGTCCTCCAGAGGATAAACGGTAGTTCCAATAAAAACTCGGCTTTATGGATTGTTCTAAAAGGGGATCAATCGGATCGAGGAGATAACGGTAAATTTCTTTTTAAAGGAAATATGGAACTGAAAACATTATCTCCGATCGACTACTTGCTGGTGCGGAAGCTTAAAGGCTTCCTGATCCAGGTACCTAATGTGAAATACCTTGGTGAATCTTCCAGTGAAGAAGGGACGCTGTTATCTTTTGAAATGCAAGAGCCATTGCCGTTAATGGACATTCTAAGCAAAATTCCCTGGGTGGAAAACGTTGAGGCCCAGGGGGATAATATTAAGCTTATTTTGAACTAACATATTGTCCCTCTACCCACATATCAGATAAAAAAGCCTGATGCTATCTTCGAACACGGCGCTTGACTTATAGTATCTAGCCTTTGTAAATTCCCCCGGATCACGATATTGAATACGTTCACCGGTGTGACCGGCGGAACATCTCCATCTGGCGCGCATGGCGGTGAAAAGCGCCATCAGGCCGTCTGGCAGGTTTTTGGTGCGGTGCGCCATCGTCTGTCCCGTTATCAGGCGGTGTTACCGGCTTTTTCTCGTCTGTGTCCAGGCTCTTTTTAATTTCAGTGTTGGGTGCTTGGGGAGGTGTTTCCCTGAACGGCGGCTGGCGGAAAAGATGGGCCTTGGTCAGCGATGTGGCAATCAGCCCGGCGATGACCATAATGAGGTCGGCGGTGTCTTTCTGGAGACGCTTACGGTGGCGGCAGGCGGCGCCGAGAATACCGTGTACGCGGTAGGTCATCAGCGGAACGGCCACCAGCCACCTGTAACCCTTGGCCGGGAAGGAAGGCAGTCCGTACAGGCCATCGTTGGCCAGGTCCGGGATGACAATTTTATGCCCCAGCCCGATGATTTGTTGGCTGAAGCTGTGGCCCATGTCCATGGCGGATATTTCCCGCTGCATTTCCGGACTGAAACCGCGCTCGGCCGCCAGTTGCAGCCTTTTAGGCTTCCTGTTATTAATGGTTTGTATCCAGCAACAGTCAATATCCAGCACCCGGACAAGTGTGTCCAAGGCCATATCGGCGAGCTTATCAGGCTCGTTGGAAAGGGATAAAATCTCGCTGATTTCCCTTATCGTGGTAAAAATGTTCTTGGTTTTAATCTGGTTCAGACCTCGGGGTAAGAATAAAGGCAGCCCCAGCTACATTATAGACCAAAACACTCTTTGTGAAAAGCCGGGACGCCAGACGGCGCGGAGGTATCGGCCCCCTGAACATTGACATGAAAAAATAAATCCAATATAGTTTATCTGCTCTTGCAGCATCTTAATAATAAATGAAAAAAGGAGGCAGGTATGGAGACTCACGAGATACTGTCGAGCGCTTACGGGGGTATACTTAGGGTACTTGAATATACGCTGGAAGGCCTCGATGTGGATGACCTCAACTGGCAGCCCAAGCCCGATTGCAACAGCATCGGCTGGCTGGTCTGGCACCTGACGCGCTGGCAGGACGTGCAAATCTCCTCTTTTATGAAGGAGGAGCAGCTCTGGATTGAAGACGGGTGGCATGAAAAGTTCAACCGGCCGGCCGACCCCAAGGACACCGGCGCCCGCGTCGAGCCGGAAGAAGTGGCTAAATTCAAATCGCCTGACGCCGCCACTTTGCTCGGGTATCATAAGGCCGTGCTGGCGAGGTCGCAGAAGTTTTTCCCCACTCTTAAAAAAGAAGACCTGGACAAGGAGGTCGAGGGCACGCCTTTCCCCAGGCCCCCCACCATGGGCATGTTGCTCCTTATAATATTGAGTGATGGCCTCCAGCACGCCGGGCAAGCGTCTTATATCCGTGGCCTGCGGCAGGGCTTCGGCTGGCACTAATATTTAGCGGAAGGCGAAAAAATCCAGGCCAGGTATTGACAAAAAAGTCATTTCATATTATTATGCGCAAATGACAACCGGGGATAAAAAAATGGGACCGAAATACGCCATCGGACAGAGGGTATTGATTAATCCCGTCAGCGAAAAAGGATTGACGCAACGGGAGAATGACCTCACCAAGTACGCGGGGCAGGTAGGCCAGGTCTCCAATTTCTACTCGATAAGCCCCAGCGCCGGCCAGATTTTCCATATCTACCGGGTGCGTGTCGGCCCGGAAAAGAAGGAGATCGTCGTCTACGAAGACGAGATGGAAGCCAATCTGCAATAGGAAAGTCGGAGGTGCCCTTGGGACGCGGGTTACGTCAGAATTGCGTAACCCGTTATTATTTTTGTATAAATCCGGAAATAAAGTGGAGGCGACGGGCGGATTCGAACCGCCGAATAGGGGTTTTGCAGTCCTTTGCAGGCGGTCCCGGCCCATGTTTTCGAGTGTCGTGTAGCACCGTTTTGTAGCTAAAAACGAGCATAATCAAGGGGTTTCATATCGTCTGGTGACACCCCATGCCACCAAGTTGGTTAGCAAATCCGTTAGCAA
>CAYWZO010000060.1:0-10278 GCA_964462865.1 uncultured Dehalococcoidaceae bacterium
CCGCCCAGCAGGTAGTTGATGGTCTCGTGGCTGAAACCGGCAATCTGGTCGGTTTGCTGGTCGGGGATGTGAATATTCCCCTTCCGGTTGGGGAAGTTCTCAATGGCTGTCTTAACTATCTCACGGGCCGATTTCAGGGCGTCGTGCTCGTCAAATTCTATATGCAGAGCCCCCGTGATTTTGGCTTTGGGGGAGGTGGTGATGATTTTGGTGTGGTAGCACTCGGCCACGGTTTGTATGGACTGCATAATGCACTGTACGTCCACCACCATGGCATCCACCGCCCCGGTGACTATGGCCAGTTCCTGCTGCAGGAAGTTCCCGGCGATAGGCACCCCGTGACGCATCAGTATCTCGTTGGCCGTGCAGCACATGCCGGACAGGTTTATCCCCTTGGCCCCCTTGGACTCGGCCAATTTAATCATCTCCGGCTCATTGGCCGCGGCGACAATCATCTCGGAGAGCAGCGGCTCGTGGCCGTGAATGACGATATTTACCTCGTCCTCTTTGAACACCCCCAGGTTTGCCTTGCCCAGTATCGGTGCCGGCGTGCCGAAGAGGATATCCTGAAGCTCGGTGGCAATCATGCTGCCGCCCCAGCCGTCACCTATGGCCGCTCTCACTCCCTGTTTGAGCAGGTTCTGGTAGTCCTGGTCGACGCCGATGTGGGTACGGTGCATGATCTCCACAATCTCTCTGTCTATGCCCCGCGGGGCGATGCCCTGCTGCCGCCACAGCTCCTGGCGCTTCAGCGGGGCCTTTCGCAGGGTTATAAGCTCGCCCTCCTGCTTACCGAATTCGGCCAGGGCCTTTTCACCGATGTCAACGGCTATCTCACTGTTGCTGCGTTCGCCGATTTCAATACCCCAGTCCAGCGCCAGCTGCAGCAGCTTCTGCTCGTCTTTTATCTGGTAGCCCGGTGCCTCTCCTCTGGCTACGGCCAGGAAGAGTTCGGCCACACCCCGGCCGTGGTCGGAATGGGCCGAGGCCCCGCCGGCTATCATGCGGATAAAGTTGCGGGCGGCGATGGTCTCGGCGGTAGCGCCGCAGATGCCCCGTCTCTTCAGTTTATCTTCCGGTGTTTCCTCCTTACCTTTGGGCAGGGGTACCCGGCAGGGCCCCATCCCGCAGTGCTTGCAGCAGCTTCCCACGGAACCGATGGGGCAGGGCTTCATTGCTTCAGCCCTATCAAAGGCGGTATTAACCCCGTCTCTGGCTGCTTTTTCTATCAGTTCCAGAGTTGCTTGATCAGCGCTTTTAGTGGTCTTTTCTTCTTCTGCCATTTCTTTTTACCTCGCTTATTTTGCAGTCAGGTCTGCCATCATTTCCCTGACCAGTTTTATTGCTTCTGGGTGTCTCATGATTAACACGTCGGCCCCCGCCAGGAGTAGGACCAGGGCTGACATGGCCTCCAGCAGGATGCCCCGCTTCCCGGCATCACCCATTTTAGGGTCGTCTTTTTCGGATATCTTGGCCTCTTTGGTCTTCCAGGCTTCCTTGGCGATATTGCAAATGATGGGGAACTGGAGCTTGGTGTCCTGCTGGGTCAAGGCAGCCATCCTCATTCTCTCCATCACCGAGTAACAGTACTCGATGCCGTAGCCGATGCAGCTGACGGTGGGATCGATGACCAGCAGGTTGTCCGGGACGCCGAGATTGCCTAGCAGGATGTTGAGCTGCTTGGCCAGGTTGATATCGATCGGCGTTGAAGCAACTACGGTGTGCTTATAGCCGATGGCGGCGGCACCGATTTTCTTGTGGTCGGCTTCCTCCACCGGCCCCAGAATCAGGCTCTTGTCCTGACAGAGCTCGGCGATAGCCCGTAGGGCCTCGGTATCTTTGTCATGGTTAGCTGTGCCCCAAACCATCAGCGGCACATCGATGGCGTCGGCCACTTTTTTGGCCACCTGGGCGGCTTCATCCGCCGGGCGGTTATGGCCGTTAGGGTCGGTGCTCAAGAGCTGGAGGCAAATCATCTCCGCCCCATAGTCTTTAATGCATTTCTGTGCCCAGGCTGCGGGGTCGCTGGCAACGTCGGCAAACGGCTCCAGTGCAGCCGCTGGCCATTCCTCCGGTGCCATGTCATAGACCTCCATGGCTATCTTGGGCAGGTTTGGCATCTGACCCTCGAAGAGATAGAACGGATATGATGTTTCACCGCCGACGGTTACCGCTTTATCTCCCTTGCCCAGTTTTATCTCTTTTATCTTGCCGCTATACGCTGTCTTGGGAATTTCGAGTGCCATTGTCCCTCCTTTCTTCAGGCCGGATTCTTCCTTTTTTCGCTGCCGAACCAGTCGTCGCTGTACCAGTAGCGTTCGCCGGACTTCAGATATTTGAGTTTCTCGTCCCGGCTTTCCAGTTTCTGGCGCCAGCGGCCGGTTTCTTCTCCTAGCGGCTCGCCGGCTTCGTAGGTTTCTGCTAGGATGTCCATCTGGCCGCGGCCGGGCGCGTCCTTTTTGACAGTTTTGTAATCCATATACCCTCCTCTTTTTTTCTTTAGAGACGGATTATTTAAAGCCGGCCGCCACCTTGGCGGCTCTGACCGTATTCAGCATCAACATAATATTCGTCATCGGCCCGGTGCCGCCGGGGACGGGTGTAATCATCCCCGCCACCTTGACCGCTTCTTCGAAGTCCACATCCCCTACCATTTTATCGCCCACAAAGTTCACGCCGAAGTCGATGACTATCGCCCCTGGCTTTATCCAGTCGCCCTTAATCATATTGGCTTTCCCCACGGCGGCGCAGAGGATATCCGCCGTCCGGCACATACCGGGCAGGTCTGCCGTTTGTGAGTGGCATACCGAGACGCTGGCGTTTTCCCGCAAGAGCAGGAGGGCCATAGGTTTACCGACGATGTTTGACCGCCCTACGACGATGGCGTGTTTCCCCTGAAGATTGACATTATTGCGTTTGAGGATTTCCATGCCGCCCGCCGGGGTTGCCGGCACGAAGAACGGCCCGACCATCGGCGGGCGTCCGGCAGGTGCCGCCTGCGCGAGGCGTCCGGTATTTACCGGGTGCACCCCGTCCACATCTTTTTCCGGGGACAGGGCCTCTTTAACGGCGGCTTCGTCGATTCCTTTAGGTAGAGGCTCCTGCACCATGATTCCGTGCACTGATTTGTCAGCATTGAGCTTCGCTACCAGCTCCACGATTTCTTTTTGAGGAGCACTGTCCGGGAGAGTATGAAGCTTGAATCCCAGCCCACGCCCTCCGAGCGCTTTTTCCAGGGCGTTGGCGTAGCTGACTGACGCAGGGTCTTCCCCCGCCCTGACTACGGCGGCCATCGGCGCGTAACCGTAGGCTTTCACGAATTCCTGGACGTCGGCTTCTATCTCCGCCCGCATTGATTTGGCCAGTTCGCTGCCGCTTAATATTACTGCGCTCATCTTTAAGAATCTCCTTTTACATCAATGGATTAAAGTTTACTCGCCACGAGTTCGTAAATTTCATCGCGCAGGGCCGGTTTGCCTTGAAGCAGGGCGTCCAGTTTATTCCGGGTCTCGCTGACATACCGGGCGTCTTTTATCCAACCGAGATTGATGAGAACGTTCAGCGCCGCGCTTCTCAAGCCGGCCTCGGCCATCAATATCCCGACACCGACGTCGCTGACCGCGTTGATATTGCCTTTTTCGGCCACCGGGCGGCACAGCTCCATGACGGCAACACACGCTTCCGCGACGTGTAGCGGCACATCGGCGGCGGCTTTGAGGTCGCGGTCCATGGCCTTAGCGCGGGCGTTCTTCTGTTCCTCGGTGTCGCGGGGCATCTTCATCGTCTGAGAAAGCTTGGTATAAACCACGACGTCCTCTTCGAGCCGGTCGGCGAGTTTTTTACGCAGGCTTTCGGACTTTTCCAGCAATGCTTTAATATCGGTCTGGACACTGGCATATTTTTCTTTGCCGATGGTTAGATTATTGACCATGCTGATTAAGGCCGCGCCGAGGGCCCCGGCCAGGGCGGCCACGCTGCCACCACCCGGCGCCGGTGCGGAACTGGCTAGTTCATTTAGAAAGGATACTACCGGTTTTTCGGTTAGTTTTTCAGACATTATTTTCTCCTTTTATAGCTCTCTTTATGACCCGGCTATTTTACAATTTCCCGCCCGGTATTACTTCGGCGCACCTGTCTTGCTTACTAGCCTCTCCATTAGTTCGTTGACCGCTTTCACTGCTGCGGACGTGTCCGGCAGGTCATACAGCGGTTTCTGTTCCAGGTCATAGCGCTTGAGGTCTTCGTCCGCGGGGATGACGGCGGCAGGCGCTATGACCAGCCGCTTCATCTCCTGTTCCAGCAGCGGGTCTATCTCCCCGGGGACAAGGTTCAGGATGATAGATTCCCTTTTTACTACCAGTTTAAGTTCTTTTATCAGGTCGCGGATGCGGGCCACGGCCCGCAGGCCTTTGACCGAATGGTCGGATACCAGCAGCATTTCATCAATGTTCTGCGTGGTGCGGCGGCTGAGATGCTCCATGCCGGCCTCGTTATCCATGACCACATAATCGTAGTTTTTCGACCATTCATCAATGAGCTTCCGGATAACGACGTTGGGATAGCAATAGCACTCCGGGCCCTCGCCGCGGCCCATGGTAATCAGGTCGAGCTCCTGGCTTTCGGTTATCGCCAGGTTGAGCTGGTACTCCAGATAGCCTTCCTTGGTCATGCCGGGCGGAATATTGAGCTTCTCCCCCTGGAACTCGTTCAGAATCCGCCCGACCGTCTGCCTGACTTCCAGGCCGAGGTTTTCGGCCAGATTGGAGTTCGGGTCGGCATCCACCGCCAGTACTATCCCCAGTTTGTTTTTCAGCAGGTAGCGGATAATCAAACTGGTTACCGAGGTCTTCCCGGTGCCGCCCTTACCGGCAATAGCAATATTTACGCTCAATACTCTATCCTTAAATCAGTCCTTTGCAACTCCCCTTATTTAATTGTAACAGGCTGGGTCTATATTGTTAAATTTTTCTGTTTCCCGGCTGTTTTTTAGAAAAGCCCGCTGACTTTGCCGGTGCTGGTGTCCACGTCAATCCGGCGGAAGGCCGGGTCGGACGAGGTGCCCGGCATCAGGCTGATATCACCGGCGCAGGGGCAGAGGAACTTGGCGCCGGAATAGATGAGCACGTCGCGGATAGGCAGCATCCAGCCCTTGGGTACGCCCTTGAGGGTCGGGTCGTGGGTTAGGGACAGGTGTGTCTTGACCATCATGGTGGCGTACTCATCGTATTTCGGGTCAGCCTCGAAGGCCTTGGCCTTTTCCGTGGCGACAGCGTTCCAGGAAACCCCGTCGGCCCCGTAGACCTCTTTGGCAATCTTTTCCACTCTCTGGCGCAACTTCATCTCATTAGGATAGAGGAACTTGAACTCGGACTCATTATTACAGGCGTCAACGACGGCATCCGCCAGCTCCAGGGCACCATCGCCGCCATCGGCCCAGTGCGTGGAGAGGGCGCAGCGCGCGCCGGCCGCCTCGGCGGCCTTCCTTACCAGGGCTATTTCTTCCTTGGTATCGGTGTGGAAGGCATTGATGCAAACCACGGGATTGATGCCTGACTTGCGGATAACGCCGATGAGGTGCAGCATGTTGGGCAGGCCTTTTTCCACCAGGCCGACATCCGACTTGGTATAGGCCTCTGGCAGCGGGATGCCAGCAACTACCTTGGGACCGCCGCCGTGCATCTTCAGGGCGCGGATGGTGGTGGTGAGCACGGAAACGTGGGGCTTGAGGCCGCTGTAACGGCACTTGACGTTCCAGAACTTCTCGAAGCCGATATCGGCGGCGAAGCCGCTTTCGGTGACATGGTAATCAAACATCTTGAGGCCGATGCGGTCGGCGATGATGGAAGACTGGCCGACGGCGATATTGGCGAACGGTCCGGCGTGCACCATGCAGGGCTGGTACTCCACCGTGCACATGAGGGAGGGATTGATGGTATTGCGCATCCAGGCGGTCATGGCACCGCCGACTTCCAGGTCGCCGGTGGTTATCGGTTTTCCCTTCTTATCATAAGCCAGGGTGATTTCGTCCATCCTCTTGCGCAGGTCGGCCAGGTCGGTGACGATGGAAAGCATGGCCATCAACTCGGAACTGACGGCGATACCGAACTTGGACTGCATGGTAAAGCCGTCCATGCGCCCGCCGAGGCCGATGACGATATTGCGCAGGCTCTGGGCGCAGAAGTCCATAATCCAGCCGAACTCCACCCGCGTCGGGTCGATATTCAGGCGGCGCATGCGGGTGAGACGTTGCAATTGTTCATCGTCGTAATTACGCTCGTGCTGCATCCTGGCGGTCAGGGCTATCATAGCTAGGTTATGTGCGTTCATGATATCGTTAATATCACCGGTGAGTCCCATGGAGAACTCGGTCATCGGGATGAGCAGGGCGTTGCCGCCGCCAGCCGCCGTCCCCTTGATATTCATCGTAGGACCGCCCGAGGGCTGTCGGATACAGCCACCCGCCTTCAGGCCCCGCTTGCCCAGGCCTTCCAGGATACCCATTGCGGTGGTACTTTTACCCTCGCCCAGCGGCGTGGGTGTTATCGCGGTGACCTCGATGTACTTTCCGTCTTTCTTATCTTTGAGACGGTCGATAATCTTCAAAAAATCGAGTTTGGCGATTCTCCCGAAGGGGAGAATCTCATTTTTTTCCAGTCCCAGCTTCTCCCGCCACTCATCCGGGGTCGGCATATTGACTTCGGCCGCCTCGGAGATTTGCCAGTCCTTCATTTTGACAGCATCGTAAGCCACGTAATAACCTCCTTATATATTTTTATTGCTTAACTGCGCTGTGATTTACTTTCATAAAATTACTGAAGAGGTATCAGAAGATATACTATATGACCAGACTGGCCATGCCTAGCCAGTCGCTTAATATCCTGTCTATTGACCTTTCTAGTGCTACTGCCTTTTTACACTCGGTTGCCGGCTCGCCGCCATGAGCTTGTCGTAAATATTCCGGACCTCGGCTACAGTCCGCGGGCTGGCGGTGAAAAGGGATTTATCGGTGAGGTCGGCTTCCGTAATCGCCGGGTCATAAGAAATATATCCGAGTATTTCAATACCGGGTAGATTGGTCTCGATGAACTGCCGGTCTGACTCGCTCCTTATCTTGTTACCCACGATAACGGGGCTCTGCACGCCGAGGTCTTTGGCCAGCTTGATAATGGTCTGGGCGGTCTCGATGCTCCTCCGGCCAGGCTCCACCACGATTATCAGCCTGTCCACGGCCTTGGTGGTGCCCCGTGACAGGTGCTCGATACCAGCCTCCATGTCCATAACGACCACTTCGTCCCTTTGCAGGAGCAGATGGGAGAGTAGCGCCTGCAGCAAGGCACCTTCCGGGCAATAGCAGCCGGTGCCGCCTCTTTTTATCCGCCCCATTACCATCAACCTGATGCCGTCTCGCCGGACGGAATATTCCTCCGGCAGGTCGTCCACGCGGGGGTTCAACTTGAAAAAAGAGCCGGACTGGCCGGGGCGGACCCCTACCCGCTCTTCGATGAGGTCGCTCATTTCAGAGATGGGCGTTATTTTATACGGGTCAGTAAATCCGAGGGTGGCAGCTAGGTTAGCGTCGGGGTCGGCGTCAATGGCGATAACGGAAAAGCCGGATTCAGCGAAGATTTGGGAAAGGAAAGCAGAGAGAAGGGTTTTGCCGACGCCACCTTTACCGCTAATCGCTATCTTCATGCAGACCCTGTATCACGCCCGAACGTGCCAGTTAATTATCCGGGGGAAGCACCGAAAATCGAAAAGACAAATTACCCTGCTGCCCAAGCAATTAGTTTATCGTATGCCAATATAAAAGTCAAGATAAGGATGTACCGCGGGTCTAAAACTTTAGGCCTACAGGTTTTAAGCATGTCCGCCCGCGGTTGTCTTTTCAAGGGCGAGTAAATTACAATAAATTCAAAGACATCTCAAAGGAGTAAGCCTATGGCGAAGAATAACTATCCCAGGTGCGCAAAATGTCCCACCCGTGTTTGTGAAAATCAAGGCCGAAAGGCAGGTGAAGGCCCGCCCTCTTTACTGAAAGTGCCCGCTTTCTGTCCCATGAAGCTCATGCCGGAGGTGTACCCCGCGGCGATGAAGGAGTATGATATACCCCGTGTCAAAGAGTTCGCCCGCAGGGCCTCGGTGCAGGAGTTCCAGTGCTACGAGCGCCTGCCCGACGGGCGGCGGACGAGACTGCCCCGCATCGAGGAGCTGATACAGTTCGCCCGGAAATGCGGTTACCGGCGGCTCGGTCTGGCCCACTGTGGGGGGCTGATGTATGAGGCTGGCCTGGTGACCGATATTCTGGAAGCTAACGGGTTCCAGGTCGCGTCCGTGCAGTGTAAGACGGGCGCTGTCCCTAAAGAGCGTATCGGCATCGCCCCGGACGAGAAAATCGCCGGGCCGGAGGCGTGGGAGACCATGTGCAATCCCATCGCCCAGGCAATGATTGTCAATCAGGCCGGCGTGGACCTGGCGGTGATGCTGGGGCTATGTATCGGCCATGATACGCTTTTCATCAGGTATTGCGATGTCCCGCTCACGGTACTGGCCGTTAAAGACAGGGTCACGGGGCACAATCCGCTGGCGGCGGTTTATGCTTCCGCGACCTATTACCGTCGGTTGAGGAGTAAAATAGACTAGAATATCCCGGGAGGTGCGGTAAAATGGCGATAATAGACATCAGCGTGGTGCCCGTAGGCACACAGTCACCCTCTGTCAGTCATTACGTGGCCGGGGCCGTCAGGATTTTAAAGGATGAGCCCGGCATCAAGTATGAGCTCACGGCCATGAACACTATTATCCAGGGTGACCTCGATACTCTCCTGGCCCTGGCGCGGAGGATGCACCGCTCCGCTTTCGATGCCGGGGCGAAAAGGGTGGTGACCACCATCCGCATCGACGAGCGCCGCGACAAGCCCCTGAACATGGAAGGTAAAATAAAAGCCGTCAAAGAAAAATTGAACAAGTAAAGGAGGGCGGGCGTATTTTCTGGGTATTGCTGGCCGGTATTGGCCTTTTTGTCGGTGCCTTCGGCACGCTTATCGGCGTCGCCGGTGGTTTTTTGCTGGTACCCATCCTGCTCTTTCTCTATCCCGAAGAGACTCCGGCCAGTATCACCAGCGTGACCCTGACCGTGGCCTTTTTCAACGCCCTGTCCGGTTCCATCGCTTACGGCCGCCTGAAGCGCATTGACTACCGTTCCGGCCTTCTCTTCGCGTTGACGGCCATACCGGGGGCCATCCTCGGCGCTTTCATCGTTATTTATTTAAGCCGGGGCATCTTCCAGTATATCTTCGGGTCAATTCTTATTATTATAGCGGCTTACCTGCTGGCACGTCCTGGCAAAAAGTTGACTGGCAGGTTCCTGCTGCAGTGCGCAACTTCCCGCCGCCTGACCGACGCGGAGCGAAATGAGTACCATTACACTTTCAACCTGCCCCTCGGAATGTTGATTGCCTTTTTTGTGGGCGTCCTCTCCAGCCTGCTGGGTATCGGCGGCGGGGTTATCCACGTGCCGGCCTTGGTGCAGGTTCTGGGTTTTCCCGCCCATATCGCCACGGCCACCTCGAATTTTATCATCGGGATAACCACTTTCAGCGCCATTGGCACCCACCTGGCGGTGGGGACGTACGCCACGGAAGTCGGCCGGGTGGTGGTGCTTTCCGCCGGGGCGGTCGTCGGGGCCCAGTTTGGCGCCCGTCTTTCGCAGCGGGTGACCGGTGTTTTGATTGTCCGGCTGCTGGCGGTAGCTCTGGCCATCGTGGCATTGCGTCTGTTAATTGCCCCCCTTTAAATTTTATTTTTATTGAGGTACTATAAGGATGGAGTAATTATGGAAATTAAAATTACCACTTTGAGCGAAAACTCGGCGACCAACGAGTACCTGGCCGAGTGGGGCTTGAGCATGTTTATCGAGGCCGACGGCCTGAAAGTGCTGTTCGATACCGGCTCGGGTGTCGCCGCCGTGCATAACGCCCGGCTCATGGGGATTGATTTCAAACAGGTCGATAAAATCGTTATCAGCCATGCGCACCATGACCATACCGGCGGACTGCGTGATGTATTGAGGATAATGAGAAAAGAGGTCGAAGTCATTGCTCATCCGGATATCTGGGCCTCCAAGTACGGCCGCCGCAGCAAAGAACCGGTGCATTTCGCCGGAGTACACTTCCGCCGGGAGCTGCTGGAAAACCTGGGGGCGCGCTTTAACCTGACCCGCGAGCCCGTCCGCCTGACCCCGCATTTCCACACCACCGGCGAGATTCCCATGGTCTCGGG
>CAYWZO010000061.1:0-9510 GCA_964462865.1 uncultured Dehalococcoidaceae bacterium
GAAATCCGCAACGCCAAGATAGCCCTGGCCGAGGTCAATAAAAACCTCATCCGCACCTACGGCGATAATTTCATCCATGTGGACGAAATCGACTACTTCGTAGAGCACACGCCTTCCGGCAAGCAGCCGGGCGGCACCGACCTGCTGGGCCGCAAGAGCGTGGAGGCCGGCGAGGTGGAAAAGGCCATTGCTGGCTATGTCTCCACCCTCGTTAAAGACGGCGATACGCTGCAGGTAGGTGTCGGCTCCACCAGCGAGTGGTGCTGTACTCTGGGCAGCTTCGAGAACAAGGCCGACCTGGGCTGGCACTCCGAGACGACGCCGCGGGGCATCATCCCGTTAATCCAGAAAGGCATTATCACCGGTAAGCACAAGACCGTCAATCGGTACAAGGCCGTGGCTACTGCCTGTGGCGGCGGCACCAAGGAAGACATGGACTTCGTCAATATGAACCCGGCCTTCGAGCTTTACAGCGCCGAGTACTGTCTCGACGTGCGCGTTATCGCCGCGCACGACAACATGGTGGCCATCAACAGCGCCGTTGGCGTGGACTTCGCCGGGCAGATTGCCGCCGAGTCCATCGGCCCGCGTGTCATCAGCGGCGCCGGAGGTCAGACCTCCTTCGCCGTCGGCGCGTTCCTTTCCAAGGGCGGCCGTAACATCACCGTCCTGACCTCTACCGCCGGCAGCGGCGATAAGAGAGTCTCCCGCATCACGCCACTGCTGGCCGAAGGGACGATTGTCACCGTGCCGCGCACCATCAGCGACTACGTTATTACCGAGTACGGCATCGCCCACCTCAAGGGCAAGACGCAGCGGCAAAGGGCTTTAGACCTCATCGGCATCGCCCACCCGGACTTCCGCGCCGACCTCAAGAAAGAAGCCGAGAAGCTGTACTGGCCTTAGAGATAACTCAAAAGTCAAAAAGCAAAGCTCAAAGACACAGATAAGAAAATTAAATCTGTAACATCTTTAACTTTAAAGTTGTGGTTTTGACTTTTGATTTTTAAGTTTTGGTTTTAATGGAGCGGTGTAAATACCAGACGCCGCTCTATTTTTTGGACACATCAAATATATATAATAGGACGATATGAATAAAAGACCGATTTACTACGGTTATATCATCGTGGCCGCCGCCACCGTTATCATGGTCACGGGCTACGGGCCTTTTTACAGCTACTCGGTATTTTTTAATTCATTATCATCCGAGTTTAACCTGGCCAAGGGAACGACATCGGGAATATTTTCCATCGCGATTCTGGTCTCCGGACTAATATCGATTTTTATCGGCCGGGCCAGTGACCGCCTGGGTTCCCGGGCGGTATGCACTTTCTGCGGCAGTGCCATCGGGCTGGGACTCATACTCATGGCACTGGTAACATCCGTGTGGCAGGTCTACCTGCTATACGGAACAATGCTGGCCGCCGGCGCCGGGGGCCTTTTCCCCTCTGCGGTACCGACTGTCGCCCGATGGTTCACCGGCAAGAGAGGGATGATGACCGGTATCGTCACCGCCGGCGTGGGCATAGGTTCGGCGGTATTCTCCCCTTTCATCAGCTATCTGATATCAACTTTTGACTGGCGCAAAGCTTATATCATCGTCGGCATCGTGGTGCTGGTATCTATTTTATCAGCGGCCCAATTCTTGAGGCGCGAACCAGAAAAAGAGCTTACCGGCTCCTACGTAGTACCAATCAACCGGAAAGCCGGTCTCCCCGCAGAGAAAGATTTTACTTATCGGCAGGCGATACGTACGGGGCAGTTCTGGATGTTGTTCGTGATATATTTTTGTTTCGGATATTGCCAGTCCAGCCTGATGGTACATATCGTACCGCGGGCTACCGGTCTGGGAATCAGCGAAATTTCCGCCGCCACCGTCCTTTCCGTAATGGGCGCCGCTAGCATCCTGGGCAGACTTATCATGGGCGGCACCGGCGATAGAATCCGGGTCAAGCCGTTGTTTATCGCTGTTCTGGTCTTACTTTTTATTTCACTGGTAGGGCTAATATACGCACGAAACCTGTGGGCTCTTTTACTGGCCGGCATACCGTTCGGTATGGCCTACGGAAGCTCGTCAACCATACAACCCCTGGCCATCGTGGAGCTGTTCGGACTCAATTCGATGGGCACTTTGCTGGGAAGCCTGCTTTTCAGCGTCTGCATCGGCGGCGCCCTGGGGCCGCTGTTATCGGGCATTATCTTTGACGTATCGAACAGCTACCAGCTGGCCTTCGCCGTATGCTCGCTGACCGCCCTGGCGGGCCTGATATTAATCTTATGGCTTACCCCACCGAAGAAAAGGTAGTAATTTTATACTCAAGATGTTAATATTTAAAACAACACATTTTGAGTATAAACAATGGGGAATTTACTAAATATCCCGGCGACATCACCATCAAGAATATTTTCCTTACGCGAAAGCGCCTTCGCGGCAGACCTGTTTATCACCGCGGTCAGCTATTTTGACTTCTTTAACTGGCTCGATGAGTCCCCGGCCGACATCAATACCATCTGTAATTCACTGCGCCTGAAAAAGAGACCAGCCGACGTCATGCTGACGTTATTCAAAGCCTACGGTCTTATCAAAGAGAAGAAAAGAAAATACTATCTATCAAGTATCGCCAGGGATTATCTAATCAAAAAATCCGGCTTCGACTTAACGTCTTACGTGAGTTCCCTGAAAAACAGGCCGATATGCCAGGACATGAAAAGGGTCTTACAGACCGGAAAACCGGCCAACTGGGCAGCGGCCAGGGAAGGTAAAGACTGGGCCGCTGCCATGGCGGACGACAGTTTCGCCGAGTCATTCACTGCCGGGATGAACAGCCGGGGGGCCTATCTGGCCCACGGACTATTGAATGCAGTTGACTTCCACGGCTGCCGGAGTATTCTGGATATTGGCGGCGCGTCCGGGATATACACGGCAGTCCTGGTGACAAGATACCCGAATTTGCGCGCCACCATTTTTGAAAAACCGCCCGTGGATAAAGTGGCCGCCTACGCCGTCAACAGGCTTAATCTGAACGATAAAATCGATATCGTTGCGGGCGACATGTTCCAGGACAGCCTCCCCGGAGGCCATGATTGTCACCTCCTCTCGCACGTGCTGCACGACTGGGATACCAAGGCGGTCAAAATCATCCTGAAAAATTCGTACGATAACTTAACCCCCGGAGGGACAATCGTCATTCATGACGCCCACATCAACAGCACCAAGACCGGGCCGGTATCGGTCGCGGAATACTCCGTGCTTTTAATGTTTCTATCGGAAGGTAAGTGCTACTCGATTACAGAGATGAAAGATATCCTGAAAGAAACGGGTTTCGGCGATATAGAGTATAAACCGACCGTCCTTAACCGCAGCGTCATCACCGCCAGAAAATAGACTTCTTTTTTAACGTTATAGTATAATATAGCGTGACTGATGCAAAGCCCACCCGACCATCGCTGAAGACCCCGGCCGATAATGTAAAGGTCGGGGTTTTTTCATCTGATGAAGACCTGAAAGAAGTCGCCAAAAAGTTGCGCCGCCACATCGTGACCATGACATCTAAAGCCGGCAGCGGCCACCCTGGCGGTTCACTTTCCGCTGTTGAAATCATCACCGCGCTTTACTGGCGAATCCTGCGCCACAAGCCCGCCGACCCGCAGTGGCCGGACCGGGACAGGTTCATCTTGAGCAAGGGACACGCCGCACCAGTGCTTTACGCCGCCCTGGCCGAGTGCAGCTACTTCCCGGTGGCCGAGCTGGGCACCTTGAGGCAGACTGACAGCCGTTTACAGGGCCATACCGACCGTCTCAAGACACCTGGTGTGGAGATGTCCGCCGGCAGCCTGGGGCAGGGGCTTTCCTTCGCCACCGGCGTGGCGCTGGCCGGTCGCCTGGACAAAAAGGACTACCGCGTCTACGCTTTATTGGGCGACGGCGAATGCGACGAAGGGCAAATCTGGGAAGCGGCCATGGCCGCCGCCCATTTCAAGGTGGACAATCTTACCGCCATCGTGGACAACAACGGTCTGCAGTTGAGTGGCTGCACTGCGGATACCTTGAGCCTGGAACCTTTCAAAGACAAATGGTCGTCCTTCGGCTGGCACACTGTCGAGGTGGACGGCCATGACATCAATCAACTCCTGGACGCCTTCGAGAAGACGAAAAAAGTCAAAGGCCAGCCGGTAGCCATCATCGCCCACACTGTCAAGGGAAAAGGCGTGAGCTTCATGGAAAACAACGTGCATTTTCACGGAGTGGCCCCCAACGCCCAGGAACTGGAAATCGCCCTGAAGGAGCTCGCCTGAAATGGCCGAGGAAATATCCATCCGGGATACCTACGGCAAGACGCTGGCCGAGATAGGCCGGGAAAACCCGGATATCGTCGTGCTGGACGCCGACCTCTGCCCTTCGACAATGACGCACTACTTCGGCCAGGAATTCCCGGAACGCTTTTTCGGCGTCGGCATCGCCGAGCAGAACATGCTGGGCATCGCCGCCGGGCTGGCCGCCTCCGGTAAAATACCGTTCGCCAGCACCTTCGCCGTCTTTGCCCCGGGGCGTTGCTTCGACCAGATACGCGTCTCGGTGGCGCAGTCCAATCTCAACGTGAAGATTGTCTCCACGCATGCCGGCATCACGGTCGGGGAAGACGGTGCCTCCCACCAGGCCCTGGAAGACCTGGCGCTCATCGGCTCGCTGCCCGGTTTCACCATCATCGTCCCGGCGGACGCCGTCGAGACCGCCCAGGCCATCAAGGCGGTGGCCGCCCACCGGGGACCCTGCTACGTCCGGCTGGGCCGCCCCAAGCTGCCGACGCTCTACGACAGCAGCTACCGCTTCGAAATCGGCCGGGCGGTGGAAATGAAACCAGGCAAGGACGCGACGGTAATCGCCCTGGGCGTGATGGTGACCGCGGCGCTGGCCGCCGCCGAGGCTTTATCTCAAGAAGGCGTCAGTTGCCGCGTGCTGAACATGCCCACCTTCAAGCCGATTGATGAAACAGCCATTCTTCAAGCCGCCAGGGAGACCGGCGCCATCGTCACCGCCGAGGAGCACCAGGAGCACGGCGGACTGGGCAGCGTCGTGGCCCGCCTCGTCAGCGCCAGCCGTCCGGTGCCCCTGGAGTTCGTGGCCATCAAGGACGTCTTCGGCCGGTCGGGCAAGCCGGCGGAACTGCTGGAAAGGTATGGGCTGACGGCTAAAGATATTACTAACGCAGTACATAGAGTAATCAAGCGAAAATAGCGATATGCCGGATGATACCTTCCGTTTTAAAATAGGCAGTTTTAAATGCTTGGTTATCAGAGAATATACCGATGCACTGGAATCAAAGACAGGTTTAGACCAGACATGCCTTCTGGTAAAAACGCCTGAACATACGGTCCTCATCGATACCGGATGGGGGTTAAGTCCCAACCCCAATGAACGTTCTGCCGTTATAAAGCTAGAAGCCGCAGGGATAAACAGGACACAAATCGATACTATCATCCTTACTCACGCCCATCCCGACCATATCGGAGGAAACACCGACGCCGGCGGAAAACCATTCTTCCCCAACGCCCGCTATATCATCAACAAAGTAGAATGGGAGTACTGGACTTCCCCGAACCTCACATTTTCCCCATGGGAAAAGGAAGTAAAGCAGGCTATACTCGCCGGAGTACAAAAAAACCTGCTGGGCATCAAGGAAAGGTTCCAAACGGTCGAAATTGACGACGAGAAAGAAATTTTACCGGGCATCAGGCTGGTCAGCGCACCCGGACACAGCCCCGGCATGGTAACGGTGATAGCATCATCCGGTACGGAACAGCTTCTCCATATCGCCGATGTTTTTCACCTGCCATCCGAGCTGTCTGACCTGGGACGGTCGCTGATTTCCGGTGAATTAACGGAACAGGCCTGCCATACAAGGTCCAGGATTCTTTCGCTGGCCGTTTCCAGTACCCTTGTTTTCGGCAGTCATTTCCCTTTCCCCGGTCTCGGTCATATTATTAAAAGAGGTGAAGCCTTTATCTGGAAACCTTTGAGATAGCGTTAGTGCAAATAAGTGAGTGATTTCCCCGCACGTTCCTTTAACAACTTTGTTAATCCCACCCAGCATTCTAGTCCAGGAACGTTATCTTTGACGAAGGTCTTTTCCTGATATCCACCTCGATGCCGGCTTCGCGGAATAACTCGATGAACCTGTCGTCGTTATACTTGCCGAAGGTGACGAATCGCTTTATCCGGGAGTTGACCAGCATCTTGGCGCAGAGCACGCAGGGCGTGTGCGTGCAGTAAACAGTGGCCCCTTCCAGGCTGACGCCGTGCAGCCCCGCCTGGATAATCACGTTCTGCTCGGCGTGGATGGCCCGGCAGAGCTCCTGCCTCGTGCCCGACTCGATATTCATCTCGTCGCGCAGGCAGCCGAGTTCGAGGCAGTCTTTGGCCCCCGCCGGCGCCCCGTTATAGCCGGTGGTCAGGATGTGCCTGTCGCGTACCGCCACCGCCCCCATGTGGTGGCGGCGGCAGGTGGAGCGCTCCCCCACCACCGCGGCGATTTTCAGGCAATATTCATCAAAATCGATTCTTTTAACGCTTTCCCTTTTTTCAGTCATTTATCCCGGCGATAATCCTTTCTACCTGGTGCTTCAGGTCGGTCAGCGAGGACTCGTTGAGGACGGTGAAATCGGCCATGACGATGGGGCCGCCCTTGTTGAGGTTCTCAATTTCGGCGCGGTCGCGCGAGGCGGCCTGCTCCGGCGTCAGCGGCCGCACCTGCCGCCGGGCCAGCCGGCTGTACCTCCTCTGCGGCGAGGCCCAGACGGCGACGACGAGGAAATCGGCGCCGTAATGGTCTTTGAGATAATTGTACTCTTCCCAGGAATAGAGGCCGTCCACCACGACGTGAGAGTTCTTCCGGGCAGCGTCGATGCGGGGGACGCTCAACTTAGCGTAAGCGTCCATGCCCTGTTCTTGCCTCAAACGTTCCCGCACCGGGCGCTCGTTTTCCTCGGTCAGCGGCAGTCCAAGCTTTTTCACCTCGTCATCGGTGATGTCACCGAACCTGACCGGCGTGAAGCCTTTTTCACAGAAAATGGCGGCCACCTCGGACTTACCCGAGCCGGTCATGCCCACCACCGCGATGACTTTCATACGGTTCATTATAAGCGGTTATTAAGCTGGTTGGCAATGTGTTTTCTCCCGCCTTTACAACCTGTGCTATACTACGGAGTAATGAACGCGCCGGAAAACGTTAACCTGGCCCAACAGCTTAAGGAACAGCTGCCCGCCGACCTGCTTGATTTCATCCGGAAGGTCGGAGACCTGGCCCAGCAGCGGCAGCAAAGGCTGTACCTGGTGGGTGGCACCGTGCGCGATTTGTTCATAGAGCGTTGCACGCTGGATATCGACCTCGTCATCGAGGGGGACGCCACTAAAATAGCGCCCGAGATGGCGCAGTTCAACCGCGCCGAACTTACCCTTCACCCCCGCTTCGGGACCGCTACCGTCCAGTGGCGCAACCGCCGCGCCGACCTGGCGACCGCCCGCGCCGAGACCTACGCCCATCCCGGGGCGCTACCCGCCGTGAGGCCAGGCACCATCAGGGAAGACCTCGCCCGGCGCGATTTTACCGTTAACGCCATGGCCATCGAGCTTAATCCGACCCGTTTCGGGGAGCTTATCGACCCCCACGGCGGAAGGCAGGACATCGGGAAAAAGCTCATCAGGGTGCTCCATGAGAACAGTTTCGTTGACGACGCCACCCGCATCTGGCGCGCCGTCCGCTACAAACAGCGATTGGACTTTAGCATCGAACCTGTGACCCTCGGCCTGATAAAACGGGACCTCGACCGGCTGGATACCATCAGCGGCGACCGCATCCGGCACGAGCTGGAGCTTGTCCTTAAGGAAGAAGCGCCGGAGAGGGCGCTGGCGCGCGCCGCGGAGCTCGGCCTGCTGGCTAAGATCCACCCTCGACTGACCTGGGACGACTGGCTGGTGGAGACCTTTAACATCGCCGGCGCACGCGTTATATCAGATAAAGTTCACCCCCACCTGCTGCTGGCTCTTTTAAGTTACCGTTTGAGCGATGCGGAGATAGAGAAAATAATCAACTATCTCCACTTTCCTAAAGCGGCGGCGCAGGTATTGCGGGACGCCGCCGCGATTAAAGCTAAAGTTAACGACCTTGCCGCGCCGGGCCTGGCGCCAAGCAAAGTCTACGAGCTTCTCCATGGCTACAGCCTGTTAGCTATCGAGGCTAACGCACTGGGCTCCGGCTCGGAAACGGCCGCCGAGCATATTGGGCTTTACCTTAACGTCCTGCGGCACGTCAACCCCGTACTCACCGGCAAGGACTTATTAAGGCTGGGCGTTCCCCAGGGGCCGGGGGTGAAGGAGGTCTTACAGCGCCTCCGCGCGGCCCGGCTGGACGGTAAAATCAATAGCCGAAGTGGGGAGGAGGAGATGGTGCGGGGGTGGAGAAATAGGGGAGGATTATAAAATGTCATTGGATGAAAAATGGGCATCACCGCAGGATTTTTAAACACTTTTTCAATATTTTTGGTATCGTGATTTTCCTATCGACCAAAAAGCAATTGGAGCGCATAGGGTAGACTGGACTATACACATAGGGATAGTTATCCGAAATATAGCTGATGTAATGGGATTTTTTACTCGATTTGAAAGCGGTGGAAGGAAAGATGCCATTTTACGTGGTGTTGCCGGTGATGAGATAGCTATAGAATGGGAATGGAGTAGTTTGTTAGGTAATGAACTAAAAAAGTTGATAAATCATGAAGTTAGAAGACAAGACAATAGATTATTGAAGTATTCCGTTCTTATTACTTATTCATATAACTTAGACAATTCCTGCAAACAAGTAAAGAAAAAGTGGCAAGATTCAAAATGGCCACTATTGCTTATTCTCATTGGTGTTAGTAAAGTATCTAAAAAAGAGTTAATCTCTGGTAGAGAATTCCAAGATATAAATATTTATCTCTTTGAAAATAACGATTACACAGAGATTCGTAAGGCTCCGGCACTCCCATGGAATGTAAGTGATACACGCTGGTCTATGGAACATGTTGGTAATTGGAAGAAGAAGAAGAACGCTTGATATAAAGCCTAAGTAATATTTTAAAATACAGAATTTCAATGAAATGTCATTGCGAGCCATCCGCTGGAGCTTTAGCGGAGGCGGAGGCGTGGCAATCCCTATCTTAGCCTTTGGCTAGTTCCGGGTATAAATCATGCCAGTCTGTATTCATTGAGCCAATCAGTTTGACTTTTGCTTTTCTCGGCCAGCTCTTGATTTGCTTTTCCCTTAAAATGGCGCTTTTAATATCTTCGGCTATTTCATAATATATCAACTTTGATATATTGTACCTTGATGTAAAACCTTCAATCAGCTTATTCTTGTGTTCGTATATTCTTCTTATTAAATCATTCGTCACACCAGTATAGGTAACAGTGTTCGTATCATTGGTCATTATATAGATGTAATATTGCTTATTCATAGATAGAGATTGCCACGG
>CAYWZO010000062.1:0-9176 GCA_964462865.1 uncultured Dehalococcoidaceae bacterium
TAATCGAGCGGATAAGCGGATACCTTGCCGACCAGCCGCTCTACATCGCCGACGGTCACCACCGCTACGAAAGCGCCCTGGCCTACCAGCGTGAAAGGAGGGCTTATCTGGAACCGGGACCGGAAAGCCAGCCTTTCGATTTCGTCATGATGACACTGGTGGATTTCATCGACCCTGGCCTGGTCATCCTGCCGGCGCACCGCCTGGTGCGGGGCCTGCCTCCGTCATCGGTGGACGGACTGACGAACAGTCTGAATACCCTTTTCCGGGTGGAGGAGCTAACGCCAGGCCAAGCCAGCGGACAGTCGCAGATTGACGCCTGGCTGGTGGAAAACTCCGGCGAGGTCAAACTGCTCCTGTACGGGCCGGGACAGGGAAGCCTTTACCGGCTGACTTTAAAAGATTTCAACCCCGTCAAAGCTATGATTCCGTACTTTCACTCGGAGCTTTACCAGAGGCTGGACGTCAGCATCGTCGACCACGTTATCCTGGAAGAACTACTCGGGCTGACCCAAGAATCAGCGGGTATTTACGTCGATTATTCCAACGACGCCCTCGAAGCCATGAAACGCATCCGTGAGCATGAATACCAACTGGCGTTAATCATCAACCCGGTCAGGCCCCAGGCCGTCAAGTCCATCGCCGATGCCGGTGACCGCATGCCCCGCAAATCCACCTATTTTTACCCTAAAGTGCCGGCGGGACTGGTGCTTTATAAGTTCGGCTAGTACCAGATATTAACTCAAAACCTAAAACACGAAGGTCAAAACCGGCGCGGTAAGCTTTCTGTGATGGCATTAATCCTTGATTTTTAAGTTTTAACTTTTCTCATCATACGTTGACGCCTCATGGCGCTTATGAGTATAATAAATTAATTGATTGGACAATGCCCCAGCAGGTCTAGATTACCCATCAGCCATCGTTTCCAGTCTTAGAGGAGCAGAGGCGTGCAGGTAGAGGAAGAGTTAGCCGGTTTTAAACCGGATAAAGATACCCTGCTTACCATCGGTGTTTTTGACGGCGTTCACCTGGGCCACCAGCATCTTATCTCCGAGCTTATCCGGCAGGCCCGGCAGAAGGACCTTTTAGCCGGCGTCGTCACCTTCCGCCAGCACCCTGAAGACCTGTTCGCCGCGGGCCGCAAACTCCCTTTCCTGACCGATATGAAAAAGAGAGCCGGGCTCCTCAAGCAAGAAGGCATCGATTTTATTGTGACGCTATCCTTCACCAGAGAGCTGGCCGCTTTCAGCGCCCGCCAATTCTTAGAGCTATTACACCGTTATCTGCGCCTGCGGGGCCTGGTCATCGGTGCCGACTTCGCCCTGGGCAAAGGCCGTGAAGGAGATACCGTCGTTATCCGGCAGCTGGGCAAGGAGATGGGTTTAAACGTTACCGTAGTGCCGCCGCTCAAGATTAACGGTGAAGTGGTCAGCAGCACCGCTTTGAGACAAGCCCTGGCCGCGGGAGATATTAAAAAGGTGCAGGAGCTCACCGGCCGTCCTTTCAGCCTGCGGGGCAAGGTGGTGGAAGGGGCTGGACGGGGCGAGGGGCTGGGCTTCCCTACCGCCAACATGGATGTCAAGTCCGGCCAGGCCCTGCCGCCCGACGGCGTGTACGTCGGCCTGACGCGCGTCAACGGTAAAGTATACCAGTCCATGACGAACATCGGGCGTAACCCGACCTTCGGCGATGCGGAACGTTCCGTGGAGTCCTACCTGGTCGATTACCACGGCGACCTTTACGGTAAGGAGGTAAAGCTCGACATCGTCGCCCGGATACGCGATGAGAAGAAATTTGCCAGCGCCGACGAGCTGAAAAAACAGATAGCCCGGGATATCATCCAGGGGAAAAATATACTCGATGCGATGGGTGTTAACTAGGTCTAAGAAAGAACAGTCTTTAGGAATAAGGAAGATCGAAAGTGGACTCCATAGAGAAGCAAGTTGCGGTTTACATGAGGGGTTCGGAATTTGGGGATCCCCAAATACAGGAAATGATGACTGGGGAGTTGCGACAGAGACTTATTGAAGCGAGAGAAGCCGGCCGGCCTCTTCGTATATATTGCGGCTACGATGTTACCGCTCCTGATATTCATCTCGGACACACTATCACCATGAGAAAATTACGCCAGTTCCAGGACTTTGGGCACGATGTCACTTTTTTGATTGGCACTTTCACTACCTTAATCGGGGATCCGAGCGATCGTGATGAAGCGCGTAAGGAAGCACTGGAGGAAGCTGTCAGGAAAAATGCCGAAACTTACGCGGAGCAGGCATTCAAAATCCTCGACCGAAATAAAACATCCGTACGCTATAACTACGAATGGCTTAGTAAATTGACTTTCACAGATATCATCAGGCTGGCTTCATTCTTTACCGTGCAACAGATACTTGCCAGGGACCGCATTCGCAACCGCTATGATAGGAACGACCCCATCTGGCTACGCGAGTTTCTATATCCGCTGGCCCAGGGATATGATGCTGTAGCCCTCCAGACTGATGTACAACTCGGGGCTTCAGAACAATTGTTTAACTTAATGGCCGGCCGCAGGCTCCAGGAAGCTTTTGGACAAAAGCCCCAGATATGTATCACTTTCCCTGTCCTCATCGGAACCGACGGCGAAAAGAGGATGTCCAAAAGCACCGGCAATTATATCGGCGTAGCCGAGCTGCCGGAAAATATTTACGGGAAACTAATGTCTATCCCCGATAAATTAATCATGCATTACTTCGAACTGCTCACCGATGTCCCTGATGATGAACTGGTGGAGTTTAGAAAACAGCTTGATAGCGGTACCAAAAACCCGATGGAACTGAAAAAGCGCCTGGCCCGGGAAATCGTCACCCAGTTATACGGCGCCAGGGCCGCCGAGGCCTCTGGTCAGCATTTTATCAAAGTGGTGCAGAAAAAAGGGCTCCCCGATGAGATTCAGGAGTATAAAATCGATGCCGATACCACCATCAGCCGCCTGCTGGTGGACGCCGGTCTGGCACCCAGCCGCAGCGAAGCCAACCGCCTTATCTTGCAGGGCGCCGTCAGCATCGATGGGATAAAAATTATAGATATTAATCAAAATATAGGTAAAAATGTTATCATCAAGGCCGGTAAACGCCGCTATTTGAAAACCGTATAAATAAAAACAAGGAGCAAAGCATGGCACAACTACGCATCCCGGGACCAACCCCCTGCCCGCCGGAAGTACTCGAGGCGATGGCGCACCCCATGATTAACCATCGCGGGCCGGAGTACCACCAGATGATTGTCGAAGTGACGGAGAAGATGCAACAGGTCTTCCAGACCCGGAACGACCTTTACTTACTGACCGGCTCGGGTACGGGCGGCCTCGAGGCCGCCGTCGTCAACATGCTTTCGCCCAAGGATAAAGTGCTTTCCGTATCCATCGGCGTCTTCGGCGACCGCTGGGCGAATATCGCCAAGACATTCGGCGCCGATGTTATCGACCTCAAGTTCGAATGGGGCAGGGCCGCCGACCCCGATGCCGTGAAAAAGGCCCTTCAGGCCAACCCGGGCATCAAGGCGGTGCTGGTGACACACAACGAGACTTCCACCGGCGTTACCAACGACCTGGAGACCATCAGCCGGGTGGTGAAGGAGGCCGGTAAGCTGCTTATCGTTGACGCTATCAGCAGCCTGTCCTCCATCGACCTGCCGGTGGACAAGTGGGGCTGTGACGTCGTCGTTACCGGCTCGCAAAAGGGCTGGATGGTCCCACCCGGGATGGCCATGGTCAGCGTCAGCGCGGCAGCCTGGAAGGCATTCGCCGAGGCCAAAATGCCCCGTTTTTACTGGGACTTCGGCAAGGCCAAGAGCTACCTGGAAAAGGGGGAGAACCCCTGGACGCCGGTGGTATCGGTGGTGTTTGCCTTTAACGTGGCGCTGGACATGATATTGACAGAAGGACTGAAAAATATCTTCGCCAAGCACGTCCGCATCGGCCAGATGACGCGGGACGGCATCAAAGCGCTGGGGCTGCCCCTCTTCGCCGACCCGGCCCACGCCTCGAACACCGTCACCTCCGTCGCTATCCCCGCCGGGCTGGACGGTAAAAAGCTGCGGCAGATTCTACAGACCGATTACGGTATCGTCCTCGCCGGAGGGCAACAGACGCTCGATGGTAAGATATTCCGCATCGGCCACATGGGTCTGGTAAGCGAGAACGATATCAAAGAGGTACTGGCCGCCATCAAGGCTACCCTGCCCAAGGCCGGTTTTACAGGTTAAACATATTGTCATTGCGAGCCCCGATGGAATCGGGGCGTGGCAATCCCTATAATTGGCTTTATTCGTTGATGGAGATTGCCACGTCGCTCCGCTCCTCGCAATGACAGAACGGGGCTTACCCTTTCTCTGCCTTTTCCGTCTGTTTCTGGGCACAGATTTTCTGCGTAATCTGCGCCGGCACTTCCTCGTAGTGGTCGAGTTCCATGGTGTAGGTCGCCCGCCCCTGGGTCATTGACTTCAGGTCGATGGCGTAGCGCTGGACTTCGGCCAGGGGTGCCTGGGCTTCGATAACGTTGACATCGCCCTGTGGGGTCATCCCCAGCACGCGGGCCCGCTTGGTGTTCAGGTCGCTGATGATATCGCCGGTGAGGTCGCCGGGCACCATGACCTTTAAATTCATAATCGGTTCGAGGAGTATGGGATGCCCTTCGGTAAAACCTTTTTTAAAGGCCCCGGCCCCGGCGATTTTAAAGCATATTTCCGAGGAATCGACCGGGTGGAAGCTGCCGTCATAGAGCGTTGTCTTGACGCCGACGACCGGATAGCCGGCCAGCACGCCCTCCTGGTACGCTTCCACGACGCCTTTTTCCACGGCCGGTATGTAGTTCTTGGGTACCGAGCCGCCGACCACTCTTTCACCGAACTCGTTATCGCCGTGGTCCGGAATCGGTTCCATCTCGATGAGGACATGGCCGTACTGCCCGTGACCGCCGGACTGCTTTTTATGCTTGTATTCCGCCTTGGCCGGCGTGGTGATGGTCTCGCGGTAGGGCACCTTGGGAATAGACAGTTCCACGTTAACCCCGAACTTGCGCTGCATCTTTTCCGCTGCGACGGACAGGTGGGTATCCCCCATCCCTGAAAGGATGGTCTCGCCGGTGCCGAGCTCGCGGTGAACGGTGAGAGTGGGGTCTTCTTCGGTCAGGCGGGAAAGGGCCGTGCTCATTTTATCGATGTCGGTCTTGGACTTGGGGTGCACGGCCTCACGGAAAATGGGCTTGGGGAAGACAATCGGCGTCAGCTTGACGGGTTTATCCTGGGCGCACAGGGTATGGCCGGTGGTGGTCACGCCGAGCTTGGCCACCGCGCCGATATCGCCGGCCTTCACTTGGGCTACTGGCTCCTGCGCTTTGCCCCGCATCATGAAAAGCTGGCCGATGCGCTCGTTGGCGCCCTGTTCGGCGTTCCAGACCTGCGAGTTGCTGCTGATAACGCCGTTATAGACGCGGAAATAGGTTAGCTTGCCGACGTACGGGTCGGCGGTGGTCTTGAAGACCAGGGCAGCTAACGGTGCCGCTTCGCTGGCTTCGATTAGGCCGCTGCTGGTGGCCACCGGCTGCTCTTTAGGTAACGGCAAATAATCGTATATCGCATCCATCAGACGGTTGGCGCCGACGTTTTGCAGGGCCGAGCCGGTCAGAATAGGGACGATGCGTCCTTCGAGTACGGCTTTGCGGAGGGTTTTGATGAGCTCCTCGGGATTGATTTGTTCCCCACCCAGGTATTTTTCGATAAGGGCATCGTCGGTCTCGGCGATGGACTCGATGAGTTTTTCGCGATAGGTATCCGCCTTGGCTTTGATTGATTCCGGGATATCTGCCTCTTTGGTCTGCGCGCCGGCGCCCGTATAGGCTTTCATCGCCAGCAGGTCGGCCACCCCCTGGAAACCGGAAGCCGCCCCGATGGCTACCTGTAGCGGCAGGCAACGGTTACCGAGCTTGGCGCGTATTTCCTCAACGACCTTGAAAAAATCGGCGTTCTCCCGGTCCATTTTATTAATGAAGATGAGGCGGGGTAGTTTGGCCTCTGCGCAATAGTCCCAGACCATCTCGGTGCCCACCTCCACGCCGGAGGCAGCGCAGACGACGATGACCGCCCCCTCGCTGACCCACATACCCGCTTTAACCTCACCGACGAAATCGGCGTAGCCAGGCTCGTCGATGATATTGATTTTATGCTGGCGCCATTCATAGGGGATGATGGAAAGGTTGATGCTGATTTTGCGCTTTATCTCATCAGGGTCGTAATCGGAAGTCGTGTTGCCTTCGTCCACTTTCCCCAGACGGCTGGTAACTCCGGCGGTGAAAAGCATCGCCTCGGACAATGACGTTTTTCCGGCGCCTCCATGGGAAAGGAGAACCACGTTGTGGATGCTGTCCAGTCCGTAAGTCTGCATGTCACCACCTGCTTAAGAGAATTTACGATTCTATTATACCTGCAGACGGGTGAGCACGGCAAGCGCTACGCATAGACCGCCGGGGATTTTTCAATGGCATCCGAAGGGTACGTTCAACCGGATTTCGCTATCTGCTCCACCTGTCTTTAAAGACTATCTCGGCCAGTTCTTTTCGGGGCGGAGTTTTAGCTTCCCGGGCAGGTACGCCCACCGGGAGAAGGGTGACGGCCCGATAGCCCTCCGGAATGCCCAGTAAATTTTCTACCTGCCGGGCGTTAAAAGCGCCGATAATCACGGTACCCAGTCCCTGGGCATGGGTGGCCAGCGCCATATTCTGCACGGCCAGGGCGGTATCGAACATGAACCAGTCGCCTTTATCGGTGACCGGCTCATCGCCGCCTCCGTGTCTATAGCCGGACTTACCCGTCTGCGCACAAACAACAATTATCACCGGCGCCGTGGAAAAGGCCTTAAAGGCGGGATTCACCCAGACACTATCCTGCATCACGATGTCGATGAGGCTCTCCGCAATCTTGGATTTGACTTCGGGGTCGCGTACCACGATGAAACGCCAGCACTGGGTATTGGCCCAGGACGGCGCCCAGCGGCCGGCTTCCAGGATGGCCTCTATCTTTTTGTCGTCCACGGGGTCCGGAGTGTAGCGCCGTACGCTTCGCCTGGTCTTAATGGCTTCGAATAGGTCCATGTTGAGTCTCCATTCTAGCTATTAAATTTTTCTTTATGAAGCACGCTGGAGAGTGCTTTCCGGGGAGAGACCTGGCCTTTGTGGTCGGGGAAACCTAGAGGGGTCATGGCTACCACGGTAAAGCCATCCGGGACACCTAGCAACCGGGCCACTTTACCGGCGTCGAAAGCACCTACAATTACCGTTCCCAGTCCCAGCGAGCATGCCGCCAGGGTGAGGTTCTCCATGGCCAGACCGATATCGAACATATACCAATAATCACCTTTGTCGGTAGCCGGGGTACCATCCGGTTGATAGCCCGCTTTGCCAAGTTCTGCGCAGATGACAATCAGCACGGGGGCCTGTTTAATGGCCGAAGCCGCGGCGTTTTCTATCCACTCTCCATCGAAATCTACCTTGGTAAGTGTATCGGCAATTTTCCCCTTGGTTTCATTATGGCGTACTACGATAAAATGCCAGCATTGCCGATTACCCCAGGATGGCGCCCAGTGCGCGGCTTCCAGGACTTGCTGTACAGTTGCTTCGTCCAGAGGGGTTGATTGGTAATGTCTGATACTTCTTCTATTTTTTATAGCTTCTAAAGCGTCCATTATCGGCCTCCGGATAAGTAATAAACTAGCTGTCCCAGGCGTTTTTACCTATCAGCGAGACGAAACGGCAGCCGCCCAGGTTTTCCAGCTTATTCCTGCTTTTGTTTTTGGTGACCTTGTACAGCTCCTGCATGTAGCGGGTACCAACCGGTATTATCATGCGGCCTCCCCAGGCCAGTTGCGCCAACAGCTCGGCGGGCAATGACGGCGCCCCGGCGGTGACCATGATGGCATCATAAGGGGCGCCCGGCGGCCAGCCAAGGGCTTCCCCGGCGATGTGTATCTCGATATTTTTATATCCCAAACTATCGATTACTTTGCGAGCGGACTCTGCCAGCGGCGGCAGACGCTCCACAGAGACCACCTGCCTGGCCAGCTCGGCAAGGATGGCCGTCTGGTAACCGCTGCCGGTGCCTAACTCCAGCACCCTGTCGTTTTCGGTCAGCTTCAGGGCCGCCGTCATCAGGGCGATGATATACGGTTGCGAAATAGTCTGCCCGCAGCCGATGGGCAGCGGCCGGTCCTCGTAAGCCATGGGCCAGCTTTCCGGAGGGACGAATTTCTCCCGCGGCAGACGGGACATGGCGGCCAGCACCCGTTTATCGCTGATTTCCAGTCCAAGCTTTTTTATCAGGCTCGCCCTTGCCGCATTATAGTCTATCATGTCCGCCAGCCGGATGCTAGGACAGGGTGAAATATAATATAAAAAGGATAACGATGATGATGAGAGATAGCAAACCGATACGCCGCAGGTCTCCGGGGACATAGGCATACTGGTCGGTTTTAATGCTCGTGCGTGGGGGCGCAGCTTTAATTATCGGCACAACCTGGGCCGGTGCTGCCGGTCTGGCCGCTGCCGTGGCCACGGGCATGGGTTTTACCGCGGTATCCTGCCGCAGGATGCTCTTGCTTTTTTTACTGGGACGGAAATGCTTCCGTTTGCCGTGTTTTGATTTGCCTGGCATCGTACCTCCTGAAATCTACTCCTTGGACCTCGGATGAGATTTGTCATAGGCGCGGCGGATATGCTCGGTGGTAAGGTGGGTATAGACCTGCGTGGTGGAAATGTTGGCGTGCCCCAGCAGCTCCTGCACTGACCTTAAGTCGGCCCCGCCGCTTAGCATATGGGTGGCAAAGCTGTGCCTCAAGGTATGAGGGCTGATATGTTCATTGAGGCCGGCATTGCGGGCGTACTCCTTGAGCTTCTGCCAGAAACCCTGCCGGGTAAGCCTCTCGCCGCGGGCGTTAAGGAACAACGCGTTTTCTTTTTTACCGTGGGCCAGCTTGGGTCGGTCTTCATCGATGTAACTTTGTACCGTCCTGGCAATTTGTTCGTAAAGGGGGATAATGCGTTCCTTGCGTCCTTTGCCGAAACAACGCACGAAGTAATCGCCGCTGGTATTGACATCACCCAGGTTAAGGGCCACGAGCTCGCTTATCCTCATGCCGCTGGCGTACAATA
>CAYWZO010000063.1:0-9163 GCA_964462865.1 uncultured Dehalococcoidaceae bacterium
AAATCAGGGCTGGCGGACGACACTGTAGGGCGAGGGCGAAAAGTACTATGATGATAATTACTCCGAAATGGGGCCATCGGCGTAATTGAACTGCCGGTCATCACTTGTAGAAACCTGCTGGGTCGTCTGATTAAGGTGCCCGTAAACAAGGGCTCTCCGTTTTATAACAACATTAAAATATTTTCCTGAAACCTCTTGACAAACTGGGGGCAAGGTTTCATAATGTATCTAGATATATCTAGATATTATAAGATATATACTATAAGCGACGGCGAGGAGGAGTCTGTGATGTTTCACGACCGAAGATATTACAGAGAACGTTTTTTCCGGGGTTCACGGCGGGGAAGCTCATTTCAAAAGGGTGACCTCAAATATATAATCCTGGAGCTGATCAAAGATGCGCCGCGTCACGGATATGATATTATCCGTGAACTGGAAGAGCAGTCGTACGGCTTTTACAAGCCCAGCCCCGGTGTCATCTACCCGACGTTGCAGATGCTGGAGGAAATGGGCTATGCCCGTTCCGAAGAGCAGGAAGGTAAGAGAATATATTCTATCACGGAAGAAGGGCTCCAGTTTCTGCTGAAAAAGAAAAATATTGCCGATGGTGTGAAAAGTCAGATGAAACGCAGATGGAGTTTCAAGAACATTGGCAAGATGGTGATGGTCATGAAGGAGTACCACGCGCTGGAGCCGCTGTTGAGCCGGGGAATTCGCGGTCAGGATGCCGATAAAATGCAAAGAATACGTGATGTCCTGATTCAGGCTTATGATGATATCGAGTCTATACTTGAGGAATAAAAAAATAAAGGAGGACTAAAATGGGTTTCTTCAGAATAATGGCGGCGATTCCGGGCTTTTTCTTGAGTTCACTGTTTTTCATGCTTCTCTGGGACGTGGTCGCCCCGAAAATAGGTATCACCACAGATATTGGTTACGTGACATCGATGCTGATAACCATCACGCTGTGGATAGCCATCGCGCCCCTGGCGGCCGTGGGTAGTAAAAGACAATGGCATTAGTCCCGTAAAAATATCTTTAATAGGCGGTGTCGTAATGTCGCTTCCTGATAACGAGATGCAGATTGAATATGATGAGGCAATCTGTAGCTATTACGTTGCCTGGAAACCGATGGCGGCCATGGGTATGGGTAAGACCAAGGAAAAAGCTCTGGAAGAATTGAGACAGGCGGCGCATTTCGGCGTGGATACCGCGGTAAACCTGAAGCTCGCGGAAATCTCCGGGAAAGAGGGGGGAAAGTATGGCCAGCGGAGTTGAACAGAAGCAAGAAGAAATCTGGGGAATAGAACGGGTGCGTAAATATGCCGAAGGGCATAAAAAATATGCCGGTCTCATGTATCGGGGGATTGTAAAAAGCGTCAGGGACCTTAATATATCCAGAACCGGGCGTTTTCTGGAGATGGGGGCAGGGCCCGGCTTTCTATCGGTCATGATGGCACAGGAATATCCGGGAATCACCATTACCGCCGTCGACCTTTCGCCGGAGATGGCCGACGTAGCCAGAGAGTATATCCTCGAAAGTAAGCTTGAAGACAGGATACGTTATTTAGTGGGCGATGTAGGCGACCGTGAATTTATCAGAGGCCTCGGGCAATTCGATTTCATCTGTTCCGCATTTTCGTTGCACCACTGGAAGGAACCGGAGGATTCGATACGTAATCTCTGGGACGCTGTCGGAGAGAACGGTGTCCTGTACATCCATGATTTCAAGCGGCTCGGTTTGTTGCGCTTCCTGCCCTTGAAGGGTGGCGGGATAGACTCGATGAAGGCCGCTTTATCGCCGGATGAAGTTAAAGAAATTTTTCAGAAGATTGGTATACCCGATTTCAGGATAAAAACCATAATTCCCTTATTAATACAGTCGGTCACCGCCCGTAAAAAAATGGCTGATTCGGTCTAGAACCTTAGCAGATTTCCTGCCACCTCGGCCAGCCGCATCAGCAGGCCGGGGACGATCCCCAGCAGCAGGACGCCCAGGCAGCAGAGGAACAGGGCGAACCGCGGCGCGCCAGAAGACGGCACTTTCTCCGGCGAGGCCGGTTCGTTGAGCCACATCACCTTGACCACGCGGAGATAGTAGTAGGCTGAAATAACGCTGTTGAGCGCGGCGATGACCACCAGCCAGAGCAGGTCGTTCAGGACGGCGGCGCGGAAGATGTAAAACTTGGCCATGAACCCGGCGGCCGGCGGCATGCCGATGAGCGAGATAAGGCATAGAGTCAGGGCCAGCGCCAGCACCGGCGCCCGCCGGCCCATACCGGCGTAGTCGGCAATCTCATCGCTATCAACTTTGTTGGAAATGGCGATGACGGCGATGAAGGCCCCCAGGTTGGTCAGGGCGTAGCTGGCCAGGAAGAAGAGCACGCCGCTCTGCCCCAGAATATCCGAGGTCGAGGCTACCCCGAGGGTGGCCAGACCTACCATCAAGTAGCCAGCCTGGGCGATGCTGGAGTACCCCAGCATACGCTTGATATTGGTCTGGGGGATGGCCACGACGTTGCCGATAATCATGCTGATGACCGCCAGCACGGCGAAAATGGTGCCCCAGTTGGTAGAGAGCCAGGCGGGCGTGCCGAAGGCGGAGAAGAAGACGCGCAGGATGATGGCGAAGCCGGCCGCCTTGCTGCCCACCGAAAGGTAAGCGGTCACGGGCGTCGGGGCGCCCTCGTAGACATCGGGCACCCACATCTGGAAGGGGACGGCGGCAATCTTGAAGCCGAAGCCGGCCACCAGCATGACGATGCCCATCAGCAGGGCCGGGCTGTCGAGCAGCGAGGTCAGCGAAGTAGCCTGTATCGCACCGGCGATGGCGCCCAGTTGTGTCTCGCCGGTGAAACCGAAGACCAGCGCCATGCCGTAGAGCAACACCGCCGAGGCCACCGCCCCCAGCAGCAGGTACTTCAGCGCGGCCTCGGTGGACTTTTTATCCTTGAGGAAGCTCACCAGTACGTAGAGCGAGATGCTGGTCAGTTCCAGGGATATGTAAAGCGAGATAAGGTCGGCGGCGGCGGCCATGAGCATCATGCCCAGTGTGGAGATGAGAATTAAGGCGTAGTACTCGCCCTGGAAGCGCTCGAACTTGGCGGCATAGTCGGTGGTGGCCAGGATAACCAGGAAAGCGATGCCAGCGAAGAGCAGTTTGAAGAACAGGGCGAAGTTATCCACAGCCAGCATGTTGTTGAACAGGGGGGAGTAGTCACCGCCCCACATCACTATCGAGACGCCGCCGGCGATGACCAGCCCGGACAGGCTGACCAGCCGCAACCAGGACTTGTCCCGCACCATCAGGTCGAGCAGAATGACCAGGATGGCGAAGACCGCCAGCGTTATTTCCGGTATGAACAGCGTCAGGTCCAAACTATCTCCTTTTTGCCTTCCTTAACCGCCAATCAGCTTCACGATAGGCGAAATACCGATTTTAAACACGTCCGTTAATATGGCCGGGTAGATACCCACCAGCATAATCACCGCCACCAGAACGAACGTATAGAACTTCTCCAGACTATCGGCGTCCTTGACCCCGTTGAACTCTTCCTTGGCCGGGCCGAAGAAAGTCCGCTGCAGCATCCAGAGGATATAGCCGGCCGTAAGGACAACGCCGATAATGGCGATGATGGTATATACCTGCGCGTAGGGGACGACGGTGCTGTTGTAAGCGCCCAGGAAGATGAGGAACTCGGCGGCGAAGCCGCTGGTGGTGGGCAGCCCCAGCGAGGCCAGCCCCGCGACGGAGAAGACGGCGGCCATCACCGGCACCTGCCTCACCAGCCCGCCGAGCTGGCGCAGGTCGCGTACTTCGATGTTATGGATGACCAGCCCGGCCATGGCGAAGAGCAGCCCCGTAACGATGCCGTGGCTGAACATCTGCAGGGCGGCGCCGGTCAGGCTCACCTGCCCCAGGGCGAAGATGCCAAGCAAAACATAGCCCATATGACTGATGCTGCTGTACGCAATCAGCCGCTTGATGTCGTTCTGCATCAGGGTGACGGCGGCGCCGTAGAGAATACCGATGAGCGCCAGTATAATCAATGGCTGGGCGTAGTCGATGGCCACGCCGGGGAACATGCTCACGCAGAGCCTTATCATCCCGTAGCCGCCCATCTTGATGAGCACGCCAGCCAGCATCACGCTGACGGCGGTGGGGGCATCGGTATGGGCGTCCGGGAGCCAGGTGTGGAAGGGAAACATCGGCAGCTTCACGGCAAAGCCGATGAACAGCAGCCAGAAAATGGCCGCGGCCGGCATAACCGACTGCACCATGCCCAGGCCCTGGTTGGCGATGTCCAGCATGTTCAGGCTGTGGGTGGTGAAGTAGAGACTTAGAATACCCGCCAGCATGAAGGCGCTGCCGAAGAGGGTGTATATCACGTACTTGATAGCGGAATATTCGCGGCGCCCCGAACCCCAGATGGAGATGAGGAAGTACATCGGGATGACCTCTATCTCCCACATGATGAAGAAGAGCAGCAGGTCGAGGGAAACGAAGACGCCGATAATACTCGCTTCCAGCAGGAGCAACCAGGCGAAGAACTGGCGCGGCCGGTCGTGAACCTTCCAGGAGATAAACACCGACAGGAAGCCGAGGAAGGTCGTCAGCAGCAGCAGCGGCAGGCTCAAGCCGTCCACGCCCAGGTGGTAATAAGCGTTGAGCGGGGCAACCCAGAGGTATTTTTCCTCAAACTGGATAACCCCGGCCATGCTCGCCGAACGGTCGAAGGCGATGAAGAGATAAATCGCCAGAATCAGTGGTATACCGGTAAAGATGGCGGCCACGCGCTTGATAAGGCCGTCGTCCTTCTTCGATATCAGGGCGATAACAATCGCACCTACCGCCGGCAGGAAGAGTATGGTCGTCAAATAGTTAAAATCCAACTTATCTCCGCTTGTTTAAATTGTACTTTCTTTATAAGTTCCCCTGTCCCTATTCCCTTTTCCCGTTTCCTCTACCCTCTTTCACTACCTGTCATTGCGAGGAGCGAAGCGACGCGGCAATCTCTATCAGCGTCTATTTCCCGAGTTAGGGATTGCCACGCCTCCCGACTGCGGTCGGGATGGCTCGCAATGACAACTTTTTATGCTCCTTTATCCGAATAAATACACGCAAATGCCGATAATCGCTACGCCGATGCCGATGAATAATGCGTAAAGTTGCAGTTGCCCCGTCTGGGCCCGCCGGATGGCCCGGCCGCTTTCCGTGATGGTATCGGAGACGCCGTTGACCAGTCCGTCAACGCCGCGCCGGTCGAATATCTCAAAGCCGTTAAACAGGCCTTTAATCAGAGCTATTTTCACGATGATGTTTTCATAAAGCTCGTCGAAGAAGTACTTGCGGAAAACGAGTGTGTAGAGCGGCCCGAAGACTTTGCCGAACGATTCGGCTTTAATCCATTTTTTATTATAAACGGCATAGGCGCTGAAGATGCCGCAGAGGCCGACCAGCAACGATATCAGCGGTAGCGGCACGCCATTAACCGTATGCGTGAAAACGCCGAACAGGCCCGCACCCACGCTATGCGCCGCCTCGGCTTCATGTCCCATAAAGCTGTTGTAACCGCCCATCAGGTTCCACCAGCCGGCGCCGATGGCCAGCAGGGCCAGGAAGACCAGCGGGCCGACCATTACCCACGGCGATTCGTGGGTGTGGTGGTGGTCTATACCGTCATCGGTGGCGCCGCCGCGGTACTCGCCATGGAAGGTCATGTAGATGGCGCGGAACATGTAGAACGCCGTCAGGAACACGGTTATTAAAGCGAACCAGAAAAGCACGGGCTGGGCCTCGAAGGCGCTGGCTATAATTTCGTCCTTGCTCCAGAAACCGGCCAGCGGCCAGATGCCCGCCAGGCTCAAGCTGCCGGCGAGGAACGTGGCGTAGGTCCAGGGCTGCGTCTTGCGGAGGCCGCCCATCAGGCGCATATCGAAGGTGCCCGTGGAATGGCTGACACTGCCTGCCCCCATGAAGAGCAGGGACTTGAAGAAGGCGTGGGTGAACAGGTGGAACATGCCTATAGCCACCGCGCCCTTGGCGATGATAAGCATCTCCTCGGTGCCGACGTGCAACTCACCGCCGCTGACCTCTTTAGCCAGCACCATGCCCACCGCCCCCAGTCCCAGCATCATGTAGCCTATCTGGCTTATGGTGGAATAGGCCAGCACCCGTTTGATATCGTTGGCGGCCAGGCCCATGGTAGCGGCAAAGATGGCCGTGAACCCGCCGATGACGGCGACGATGGTAATCGCCTGTTCCGAGAAAATGAAAAGGGGCATGGTGCGTGCCACCAGGAAGACACCAGCGCAGACCATTGTGGCGGAATGGATGAGGGCGCTGACCGGCGTGGGGCCTTCCATGGCGTCCGGCAGCCAGACGTGGAGCGGGAACTGGGCGCTCTTGCCGACGGCGCCGGCAAAAATCCCGATGGCTGCCCACATCAGCACCGTGCCGCCCAGGACGCCGGTGACGGCCAGTTCGTGCAGTTCAGCGATATCAAACGTGCCCGTGTTGAAGAACAGTATTAAAATACCCGCCAGGAAGCCGAAATCGCCGATTCTGGTGACGATGAAGGCCTTCTTGGCGGCGTCGGCGGCCGATTTCTTGTGGAACCAGAAGCCGATGAGCAGGTAGGAGCAGAGGCCGACCATCTCCCAGAAGACGAAGGTGAAAATCAGGTTGTCCGAAAGGGACACCCCCAGCATGGCGAAGGTGAACAGGGACATGTAGGTGTAGTAGCGGTAGTAGCCGGCGTCGTCGTGGGCCATATAGCCCAGCGAGTATATCTGCACCATGAGCGAGACGATGGATACCGTGACGGCCATGACCGCCGCCAGCTGGTCCATGATGATGCCGACATGGAAGTCGAAGTTGCCGATGATTATCCAGCTGACGTCCGGCACCACGATTTCATGGTTCTCGGCCGACATTACCGATATCAACGCCCAGATGGCGAAAATGGCCGCCACGCCGATGGACGTGATGGTGATATAGCCGTAGAGCTTTGACTCCTTTTTCACGAACGGGCGGATAAGCAGCCCGTTGATGATAAACGAGAACACCGGCAGCAGCATGATGAGCCAGATTAACTGATGAGGTATCATAGCTTTCTCAATATATCCTTAATCACGTGCTCTTTGTCCTTGGGCACCATCACTGAATAATCCGCCAGTTCCTGGCCGATGGGCAGTCCCACGGCAGGCATAATCCGGGTGGGAACGCCTTCCCCCTCAAAGCACTCCTTCCACATCTCGGCGATGGCCAGCGTTTTCGCTTTTTTAACTTCTACCCACATATGTTTTCTTGACTAGCCTTTACTTTTCCTGTCCCTATCCTGCTTTGTCATCCTGAGCGTAGCGAAGGATCTCGGTCCGGGGTGGGGCTTTTATTCCCTCCCCCGGGGATTCTTCGGTCGCTGCGCTCCCTCAGAATGACATTTTCATTACTTTTTACCATTTCATCAGGTTAATATTGTTCGTATCGATGTCCGCCAGGCCGCGGAAGATGGCCAGTATTATCGCCAGCCCCACGGCCACCTCGGCGGCGGCCACTACCATCACGAAGATGGCGAAGACCTGCCCCGTCAGCAATTGCGGCACGATATAGCTGGAGAAAGCGACCAGGCTGATATTGACCGAGTTGAGCATCAGCTCGATGCACATCAGGATAATCACGGCGTTGCGCCGGGTCAGCGCGCCGTACAGCCCGATGCAGAAAAGCACCGCCGATAGCACCAGGTAATGCGTCAGTCCGATAGTCACTTTATTTCTCCCTCGTGATGACGATAGCGCCCAGGATGGCGGCCAGTAACAGCACCGCCCCGATTTCCACCGGCAGGATAAAGCCAGTCTCGCTGAAAAGCTTGCTGGCCAGGGGTACGGTGGTGGGCGTCAGCGGCGCCGCCGCGGAGATGTTCCAGGGCGTGTTGGTGACCGTGTATATCAGGATTCCCAGCAGCACCACAGCGACGATGGCGGCGGGCCATCCCATTTTATTGGCCGGATTGCCCCGCTGTACCTCGCGGGTCATCATCACGGCCAGGATGATGAGCACGGAAATCGCGCCGACGTATACCAGTATCTGCACCACCGCCAGGAAATCGGCGCTAAGCGTAACGTAAATTCCAGCGACGGTGATAAAGCAGAGAATCAGGGCCAGGGCGGCGCGGAAGACATTGCGGATGAATATCACGCCCAGCGCCGCCACGACGCCTACCACCGCCATGATCCAGAAGGTCGCCGCCAGTCCCATTATTTCCTCTTCTCCGTAATCCGTTCCACCAGCAGAGTCTGCCGGGGTAATTTTTCAGCTATTTCCGGGTGGAAGTAGCCGCTCGCCGGCCTCTCGGCCGATTCCGCCAGCACGTCGTTCTCCTGCACGAGCTCACCGCGGCGGTACCTGGCGCGCTCGTAAGAGTAGCCCAGGAAAAGGGCGTCGTACGGGCAGGCCTCGACGCACAGCCCGCACTGGATACAGTAGCCGGTGTCCACCCGGTAGGTCTCCACATCGTATTTGTTCTCGGCCGTATTGGTGGACGTCACAACCTCGATGGCCCCCTGGGGGCAGGTCTTGGCGCAGGTGCCGCAGCCGGTGCACCGCTCGCGGCTCCAGATAAGCTCGTTACCGCGTGTCCGGCGCGACACATTCAGCCGCTGCTCCGGGTACTGGTTGACGGTGGGATGGCGCAGCAGGTGCCAGATGGTCACCATCAGGCCCTTGACGATACCGATGCCGTAACGCTCAAACCTCAACACGGCCCCACCCCAGTTTAAATAGTCTGCTCCAGATGACCACCATGACGACCATGATGGCGATGTTGATAATGACCATTATCCACGGCAGCGCGTCCGGCCAGGCCAGCACCTGGATGGCCGTGATGAACAGGTTGATGAGCGCCAGCGGGAAGAGGAACTTCCAGGCCAGCGCCATGAGCTGGTCGATGCGCACGCGAGGCAGCGTCGTCCGCGTCCAGACCATGACGAAGAAGACAATGAGCGTCTTGACGATGAACCACAACCATGGCGGCAGCAACGGGCCCCGCCAGCCGCCCAGGAAGAGGGTGGTGATGATAGCGGACATGGCAATGGCCTCGGCGTATTCCACCAGGTAGAACATGGCGAACTTCATGCCGGAGTACTCGGTGTGGAAGCCGGCCAC
>CAYWZO010000064.1:0-9014 GCA_964462865.1 uncultured Dehalococcoidaceae bacterium
TCGGTGAGGATATCGCCGAAGGTATTTTCCGTCACCAGGACGTCCAGGTATTTGGGGTTCTGGATAATCCGCATGGAGCAGGCGTCCACCAGCATGTGCTCCAGGGTCACGTCCGGGTAGTCCCTGGCAACCTCGACGGCCACCTGGCGCCAGAGACGGGACGACTCCAGCACGTTGGCCTTGTCCACGGAGATGAGTTTTTTCTGGCGGGTGCGCGCCAGTTCGAAGCCGACCCTGACGATACGCTCGATTTCCTGCTCCGAGTAAGCCATGGAGTCGACAGCGCGCCGTCCCCGTGAAGTAGTCCAGCGCCGCTTGGGTCTGCCGAAGTACAGCCCGCCGGTAAGCTCGCGCACGAAGATGAAATCTACCCCCTCGATTACCTGCGGCTTGAGGTTAGTTGAGTCAACGAGCATCGGGAATACCTTGACCGGGCGCAGGTTGGCGAAGAGGCCCAGGCTTTTACGCAGTTGTAGCAGGCCGTCCTCCGGGCGCACTTTAGCGAGGGGGTCGTCCCACTTGGGGCCGCCCACCGCCCCCAGCAGCACGGAATCGGCCTTTTTACACAGTTTTAGCGTGTCCGGCGACACGGCGACGCCCTCGGCGTCGATGGCCGCCCCGCCCACCAGCCGCTGGTTGAGCTTAAAGCTGTGGCCGTACCTGGCGCCGACGGCCTGCAGGACTTTGACCGCCTCGGCGATGACCTCCGGGCCGACACCGTCACCGGGTAGCACTATCAGGTTGAAGTTCACTTAGGTCCTCCATTAAGTTGTCATTGCGAGGGCGAAGCCCGTGGCAATCCCAATCTAGGACTTGATTATAGTTGCGGATTGCTTCGCTCCGCTCACAATGACATGTTGTTTTTATACTCTCGTTTGGGCCAGCCTTTTCCTGGTATATTCGATTAATCCGCCGACGGAAATCAGCTCCGACATAAAAGCAGGATAAGGGGCGGCGGTGAAGGCCTGGCCGTTCGTCAGATTTTTTATCTTTCCTTCAGCCAGGTCGACTTCTAGGATATCGCCGGCCCGGGTGTTTTTCACGGCTTCCGGGCACTCCAGCAGCGGCAGGCCGATGTTGATGGCGTTGCGGAAGAAGATGCGGGCGAAGGTCTCGGCAATAACGCAGGAGACCCCGGACGCCTTGATAGCGATGGGCGCGTGCTCCCGCGATGAGCCGCAGCCGAAGTTGGTGGTGGCCATGATGATGTCCCCCGGCTGGACTGTCTTGAGAAAGTCTTTATCGATGTCCTCCATGCAGTGCGCGGCGAGCTTGGCCGGGTCGGACACGTTGAGATAGCGCGCCGGGATAATCACGTCCGTATTCACATCCGCACCGTATTTATAGACTTTACCTTTGAGAATCATATTTTTCCTTTCTCAAAATCCCTCTCAATCTCCCTTTACAAAAGGGAGACGATGGCATTATTTTACTAATCACCCGCTGCAACTCATACATTTGTCCCACTTTCTTAAAGGGGGACTAAAGGGGGATTTTGCTCCTTTGCCTTTTAGAATCATAGGACTCCTTATTAATTTTCCTTTTCACCTTTCCATCGATAAGCATGGCGGAATCCTTTACTTTCCGCCTCGGCTATTGTACCAACGTAGCACTCTAATCTCTCCTCTTCAATCAATGCTGTATCGTATTGTTGGTCAAATGGTAGATGATATATTTTTTCTCCAGTTCTGCGCGCAATATTACACTTCACTGAAGGGTAAGGTTTAAAAGGGACTGTTTTAAGGGCTACACCGAGCACTTTTGCAACTTGCCCAGCCTTTTCAGAAACTTGTGCTGTTGCCACTAGCTTGGGGATTACATTCTTCTTTTTAATTATTTCGGGGAATAAGGATAGCTGTAAATTCTCCTTGTCCGCAAAATTATCTAAATAATATTCCACTGTAGTACCAAATAAATAATAAATATGTTTTTCGTGGATAGTCTTTTCCTGTGCCCAGCGTTTACATTGTATTATTTCTACTATATTGTCTTTCTTACAGATTAAGTCTCGCCCTAAATCTTCGAAGCCTTTTTTCCCATGATAATAGACTTTCCAACCTTCTTCTTCATATAAATATCCAATATACCTCTCATAATCCCTTCCAATTTGCCATTCAGATTTGTTAGGCTTATCCCAATACCAATCCAGCCTTTTTTGTAATTTCTCACTCGGTGTAAGACCTTCATAATATTTAGGCCCATAATGCCTTTTTGTATCCTCTTCCTGTTCCTTTTCCTTTTTCTCCCAAGCTGAATGTATCTCTTTTATAATTTCATCTAGCTCATTAGCCTCTACCCCTATATAGTCATCTAGCCAGGGAGCTAGATACCTTGAATAATCTAAAATATAATTAGCCAATCTTGCTGCCTTTTCAGCCTCACGCCGCTCCTTAGATACTTGTCTGTGTTCCTCAGAAGCTTTTATCGCTGGATGTAGTTTATCCCCAAGATAATCAGCCATTCTTGTATCTTGAAGATTAAAATAATCATTATATGCTTTAATTAACCAAGGGAATCCTTTTGCTTTTTCATTGGCTAATTGAGTAATAGCTTGTCGTTCTTCACCTTTCATATATTTTTCTATTAGGTTAGCCAACTCTTTTCGTTTATTTTCAATTTGATATTCTATTCCCTTTCTGTATTGCTCAAGTTCACTTTTAGCCTTTTCTTTTTCGTGTTCTATTGGTTCTATAAGCTTTTGTCTAGCATCCTGAAAAGTAACTTCAGATTGCTGTATTAAGGATAGCAAGTTTTTTAGTTCTTTCTTTATTTCGTCGTAATTTTTTGTCATTGGTGAAACTTTATACTCTTACAACATGCCTAATATTATGACATTTGCTACAAATATATAAGTTACTATTAATTTGTTTCAACAATATACCATCACAACCACTTTTGCTACACCTATAACCATGTGGTAGAACATCTTTGATAAGCTTGATAATTTTTTTCTTTTCAGCATAAACGTCAAATCCGTTCAATGCCTGCTGAATTGCTTCATTTTCTGCTCTTATTGCCTCTGATTTTTTATAAGAAGACACTCTATTATTCAGCCATATAATAAACCAGATAGAAGCTATTATGGCTAAAAATATTATCCAACCTTCCACTGTATTCTCCTAAATTCCTTTCACACCCCCACAACCTTTTTCTTCCCACCCCTTCACTCTCTTTGGCTTCCCCGCCCTATCCATTTTGTAACTTGTTACTCAATTATAATACTTCATCCGGCCCCACTATTTTCCCTGCCACCGCGCTGGCGGCCGCCACGACCGGGTTGGCCAGGTACACCTCCGATTTGGCGCTGCCCATGCGCCCCACGAAGTTGCGGTTGGTGGTGGAGATGGCCCGCTCCCCTTCCGCGAGAACGCCCATGTGCCCGCCGAGGCAGGGCCCGCAGGTGGGCGTGCTGAAGGCCGCCCCCGCTTTGACGAATATTTCAATCAGGCCTTCTTTTAAAGCGTCTAGGTAGACCTGCTGCGTACCGGGGATGACGATGCATCTTACCCCCGCGTGAACCTTATGCTTCTTGAGAATCTGGGCGGCCAGGCGCAGGTCTTCGAGGCGGCCATTGGTACAGCTCCCGATGACCGCCTGGTCGATTGTGATGTCGCCAACCTGATTCACCGGTCTGGCGTTGGCCGGCGAATGCGGCAGCGCAACCTGCGGCTCGATGCTGGAAACATCATATTCAATCACCTTAGCGTAAGCAGCGTCCGGGTCAGGCTCATAAACGTTATAAGGCCGTTTAGCTCTCGATTTTATGTAGAGTTGTGTTTTATTGTCCACTCTAAAGAGACCGGTCTTACCGCCCGCCTCGATGGCCATGTTGGCCATGGTAAAGCGCCCGTCTATGGACAGAGCCTCGATAGCTTCGCCGGTGAACTCCATCGCCGAGTATAAAGCGCCGTCGACACCAATCTGACCGATGGTATAGAGAATCAGGTCTTTACCCCCTACCCACCTGCCTAGCGCGCCGTGGTAAACGAACTTGATGGTCGGCGGGACCTTCATCCAGATATCGCCGGTGGCCATGGCGGCGGCGATGTCCGTCGAGCCCATGCCGGTAGCGAAAGCGCCGATAGCCCCGTAAGTGCAGGTATGCGAGTCCGCCCCGATGACCACGTCGCCGGGCAGCACCAGCCCCTGCTCCGGCAGCAGGACATGCTCGATACCCATCTCGCCGACATCGTAGAACCTTATCCCCTGCTCCCGGCAGAACTCCCTCATCTGTTTGGCCTGCTCGGCGGAGAGGATGTCTTTGTTGGGGACGAAGTGGTCGGCCACCATGACGATTTTGGAAGGGTCAAAGACCTTCTTCACGCCGAGACGTCGGAACTCGTTGATAGCGATGGGCGCCGTGATATCATTGGACATGACCATGTCTACCCGGGGGTTGATAAACTCGCCCGGGGCGACCTGTTTTTTATCGGTATGTGCCGCCAGTATTTTTTCGGCTATGTTCAAGATATATCTCCTTTTAACTCATGCGATTTATCTTTTCTACCGCAAGGGGTGATGATATTTATTTACGTAGTAGCTTTCTTCGCGGCCAGCAGGCGGTTAAGGGCGTTGATATACGCCTTGGCGCTGGATACGACGATATCGGTATCGGCGCCACGCCCGGTATAGGTGATGCCATCGCTTTCTATTCTTATCAGTACCTCACCGATAGCGTCGATGCCTTCCGTCACCGATTTCACGGAAAACTCGGTAAGCGTATTGGGTACCTTAACACAGAGGTTTATCGCCTTATAGACGGCGTCCACCGGCCCGGTGCCGAGAGACGCCCCCTCGATAATGAGTTTGGCGCCTGGCTTGACGAGCCTGACACCGGCCATGGGAAGCCCCTGGTCGCCGCAGGTCACCTGCACGCGGTCAAGGTGGTACTCCTCGGATATCGTCCGCTGTTCCTCGGCCACCAGCGACTCGATATCGCGGTCGGTGACGTCTTTTTTCTTGTCCGCCAGCTCTTTAAAGGCGCCGAAGGCGCGGTTCAGGTCTTCATCGTTTAGAGTGTACCCCAGTTCCGCCAACCGCTCCCGGAAGGCGTGACGCCCGCTGGTCTTGCCCAGGACGATGCTGCTGGACGGGATGCCCACCGACTTGGGGTCCATGATTTCGTAGGTGATGGGTTTCTTGATGAGGCCGTCCACGTGCAACCCCGACGAATGACGGAAGGCGTTCCCGCCGACGATGGCCTTGTTGGGTTGCACCTGGAAACCGGTCAAATCACTGACGAGCCGGCTGGTACGGTATATCTGCGTGGTGTCGACATTCGTCGTCAGGTCGAAGAAATCGCTGCGGGTTTTGATGGCCATGACGATTTCTTCCAGAGCGGCGTTACCGGCCCTTTCGCCGATGCCGTTGACCGTACCCTCGACCTGCCGGGCGCCCCGTTTGATGGCCTCCAGGCTGTTAGCCACGGCCAGGCCCAGGTCGTTATGGCAGTGCACGCTGACCACGGCGCGGTCGATATTGGGGACGTTTTTGAAGACGCCGTCGATCAGGTCGCCGAACTGGGGCGGCATGGCATAGCCGACGGTATCCGGTACGTTGACCGTGGTGGCGCCGGCCTCGATGACTACCTGCAACAGCTGATAGATGAATTGAGGTTCGGTACGGCTGGCATCCATCGCCGAGAACTCGATATTATCGGTGTATTTCCGGGCGCGGGCGACGGTGCTGCGCGACATCTCCATGATTTCGTCGCGGCTCTTGCGGAGCTGGTAGAACAGGTGGATGTCCGAAGAAGACAGGACGATATGGATACGTGGGTTGGACGCGCCCTTAACGGCTTCCCAGCTATCGTCGACGGCCTTGAGATTGGCGTGCGTCAGCACGCAGATTGAGGGTGTACGTATCTCCTGCGAGATACGCCTGACGGCCTCAAAATCACCCGGGGAAGTGACGGGAAAGCCGGCCTCGATAACGTCCACGCCCAGCTTTTCCAGCTGGCGCGCTATCTCCAGCTTTTCTTCTATATTGAGGGTGCCCCCCGCCGCCTGCTCCCCGTCCCGCAGTGTGGTATCAAAAATAATAACCCTGTCCATATATATGTTCCTCCTTGTGAGAATTAATCAGAGACGCCACCGCTTTGTCCCCTCTCCTTTATATCAGAGAGGGGCCGGTAAGGATGAGATTAATTCTCACTGGTTTAGAACAAATATAGCACGACATAGGTTAATAATCCATTATATATGATTTTTACGCGGTTGTCTACGGGCTATTTCTTCGCCCGGTTGCGGGCGGGCTTTTCCTCCGCCGGCATGGCGCCAATGTTCCCCCGCACCATGGCAATGCGCCCCGTCTGGGCGATTTCCCGGATGCCGAAGCCGCGCAGCAGCTTCAGCATGGACTCGATTTTATCCTCGTCCCCGGTTACTTCGATGGTCAGTGATTCCGAAGCTACGTCCAAGATATTGGCGCGGAAGATATCAGCTATCTCGATAATCTCACTCCGTGTCGCTGAATTTGCTTTCACTTTAACCAGGGCTAGCTCGCGAGTGGTCACCTTTTCGGAGGTGATATCGAAAATCTTCACGACGTCGATGAGCTTGTCCAGCTGCTTTCTGACCTGCTCCACTGTGGCGGTCGTTCCGTTGACGACGATGGTCACGCGCGATAGGTGGGGTATCTCGCTGTGCCCCACCGCGATACTATCGATATTAAAACTGCGCCGGCGGAAAAGACTCACCATGCGGTTGAGGACACCGGGCTTATCCTGGACAATAGCTACTAGGGTGTGCTTCGTTGTGGCCATGCAGACACCTCTTTCTTGGGTCGTTCCAGAAAATCGGCAACCGCCGCCCCCTGCGGCACCATCGGGAAGACGTTCTCCTCCGGTTCCACCATAAAGTCAATCAAAAACGGGCCGTCGTACGCCATAGCCTGGTCGATGGCTCCTTTGACATCATCGCGGCGCGTCACCCTTAACCCGGGGATACAGTAAGCTTCGGCAATCTTGATGAAGTCTGGGCAGGAGAGGGGTGTGGCGACGTACCTTTTTTCGTAAAACAGCTCCTGCCACTGCCGGACCATGCCCAGGTAACCGTTGTTCATAATGGCCATCTTGACGGCGAGTTTATCCTGGACGAGTGTCGCCAGCTCCTGGATGGTCATTTGCAGGCTGCCGTCGCCATCGATCAGCCAAACGGTCCTGTCCGGACGTCCCGCTTTGGCCCCCATCGCTGCTGGCAGCCCGAAGCCCATCGTGCCCAGACCACCCGAGGAAATGAAGCTGTTGGGATCGTGGAAGGTATAGTGCTGGGCGGTCCACATCTGGTGCTGGCCCACGCCGGTAACGACGACGGCATCACCCTCGGTGGCTTCATAAAGCTGACGGATGATATACTGGGGCAGGAGACCAGTGCTATCGCCGATATCCAGCAACGGGTGTTGCTTCCGCCATTCTTCCAGCTGTTGAATCCAGTCCAGGTGCCGGTTGCTTTCAATCATCTTGTGCATCGCTTCGAGGACAGCTTTAACGTCACCGACTATCGGCACATCGACATGTACGTTCTTACCGATTTCCGCCGGGTCCAAGTCGATATGGATAATCTTGGCATGACGGGCGAAGGCGTTTACCTTGCCAGTTACCCGGTCGTCGAACCGCATACCGACGGCGATAAGCAGGTCGGTATTATCGATGGCCTTGTTGGCATATCCGGAACCGTGCATGCCAGGCATGCCGTAGTTCAGCACGTGGTTACCCGGGAAGCAGCCGAGTCCCAGCAAGGTGGTGATGACCGGTATCTGGGCGGTCTCAGCAAACTGCTTCAACTCGGCGCTGGCGCCGGAGATAATGACACCCCGGCCCGCGATGATGAGCGGCCGCTGCGCATTGTTTATCAGCTCGGCGGCGCTCTTGAGCTGGGTAGGATGCCCCTTGGTTGGTACCTTGTAACCGGGCACGTTTATCTTATCCGGGTAGCTGAATTCCGCCAGGTCGGTCTGGACGTCTTTGGGCAAATCGATAAGCACCGGCCCGGGACGCCCGGTGCGTGCCAGGTAAAAAGCCTCTTTAACGATGTCGGCCATAGTGTCGGCCTCCATCACTACATAGCTGTGCTTGGTAATCGGCAGGGTGATACCGGTGATATCAATCTCCTGGAAGGCATCCTTGCCGATAAACGGCCGGGCGACCTGCCCCGTCAGGGCGATGATGGGGACGGAATCGAGGTAGGCGTTGGCGATGCCAGTCACCAGGTTGGTAGCGCCGGGGCCGGATGTCGCCATGCAGACGCCCACCCTGCCGGTAGCCCGGGCGTAGCCGTCGGCGGCATGGGCGGCACCCTGCTCGTGGCGTACCAGGATGTGCCGTATCTGGGGATATTGCGGCAGGACGTCGTAAAACGGCAGCAGGGCACCCCCGGGGAAGCCGAACATCACGTCGACCCCTTCGGCGATTAAACTTTCGCATAAAATCTGGGCACCATTCTTCTTCATATCAAGCTCCCTTTATCCGGTGAACACCGCCCCGGTGCTGGCCGAGGACACCTTTTCCGCATAGCGGCGGAGGTAGCCGGTCTTTATCCTCGGCTGGAAACCGGTCAGTTTCTTCAAGCGGTCGTTAATTTCTTTATCGGTCAGCTCGACATCGAGCTTATACTCCGGGATATTAATACTGATGATATCGCCTTCCCTGACAGCGGCAATCGGGCCTTTGCTGGCGGCCTCCGGTGAAACATGGCCGATGGACGCGCCGCGGGTGGCGCCGGAGAACCGGCCGTCCGTAATCAGGGCTACCTCTTTATCCAGGCCGATGCCGGTAATCAGGGAGGTGGGCGTCAGCATCTCGCGCATGCCCGGGCCGCCTCTTGGTCCCTCGTAGCGGATGACCAGCACGTCGCCGGGTTTAATCTGTTTGCTCATGATGGCCTTGGTGGCCAGTTCTTCGGAATCGAAGACGCGGGCCGGGCCGCGGTGCACCATCATCTCCGGGGCCACCGCCGCTTTTTTGACCACGGCGCCTTCCGGAGCCAGATTGCCGAAGAGGACGACCAGGCCGCCGG
>CAYWZO010000065.1:0-8857 GCA_964462865.1 uncultured Dehalococcoidaceae bacterium
TCGATTATCTCGCGGCGGGCGACGGCGTAGCCGAGGCGCAGGCCGGGCAGGCCGTAGTCCTTGGTCATGGAGCGCAGGACGATGACGTTCCCCTTTTCGGTAAGGTCGAACGGGTCCCAGCTTTTCTCGACAAAGTCCACGTACGCCTCATCCAGGACAAGCAGGTTATCATCCATTGACGCCAGGACTCTCTCGATGTAAGCGCGCGGGAGGTATTTACCCGTGGGGTTGTTGGGGTTGCAGATAAAGACCGCCCGGGGACGGCGCTGGCGGATGGTTTCAATAACTTCCTCTAACTTCGGGGCAAAATCGTCCTCCTCTAAAGCGCGCGGTGCGATAATACGGGCGCCGGCGATGCGGCCGGCCAGTTCATATTCGCCGTAGGTGGGTTCCGGTATCAGGATAGCGTCCCCCCGCCGGAAATAGGCCAGGGCGATGAGCCGGATGATTTCCGTGGTGCCGCTTCCCACCAGGATATTCTCCCCATCCACCTTTAGCCTGGCCGCCAGTCCCTGCGTCAGCACGGCAGCCTGCGAATCGGGGTATCTCTCGACGGGCACGTCCTTCAGTCGCTCTTTAATCCCCGGCGGCGGCATGAACGGATTGGTCGAGACGCTGAAATCGAGAATCTCATCCGGGTCAATGCCCAGTTCTTTAAGTTCGGCGTAGTTGAGGCCGCCGTGCGGGCAGGCCTTGAGTCCAGCGAGCCATCTTTTAGGCTGTAACGGCAAAGCGAATCACCTCCTCCAGCAGGCAGAGCAGCACCCAGATAGAAGCGGCTATCGAGAACAGTTTTACCGCGCTGGCGATAGTCCCCGCCACGGGGGCAATCCCGCCTTCCTGAAAAATATAATGCCCCACCTTCTCCAGACGCACTCCCAGCGCCCCGGCCATGGCAGCTATCGTCCAGCCGGCGTTGGGGCTTTCGGTGCGGGCGTGCTCGCGCCGGGCGGTCTGCCAGGCCCTCCGGCCGTTATTATAGAACGTTGCCGCCAGCATCAGCATCAGCGCCGCCAACCTGGCCGGGATATAATTCAGGATATCGTCCAGCCGGGCGGCGAATTTGCCCAGGTACTCGTACCGGCCGTGATAGCCTATCATGGAGTCCAGAGTATTGACCGCGCGGTAGCCGATGGCCCCTGGCACCCCGAAGAGCAGGCAATAGAACAGGGGGGCCACCAGGCTGTCGCCGGTGCCTTCGGCCACCGATTCCACCGCCGCCGAGGCCAGCAGCGGCTCCTTAAGCTCTCCAGTGTCGCGGCTGACCAGCGCCTGCATCTCGAATCGCGTTTTATCGAGATTTTCTTCCTGTAACAGCGTCCGGATTTTCAGGGCGGCGCGGCGCAGTCCCCTGATGGAGAAGGTGCTTTTTAAAAGTACGGCTGACACGACGACGCCGGCGATGATGTTCCAGCGCCAGGCGTAGATAATAATATAGACGGCGGGGGTAATGAAAAGTGCTGCCACAAATAATGCCGTGAACATCCCGTAAATGAATTGCCCGGCGGGTTTGAGTTTCAGGCCGCCTTTTTCCAGCCAGCCGATGATTTTGCCCATCCAGGCCACCGGGTGTAGAGCGTTCGGTGGGTCGCCCAGCGCCAGGTCGATGGCTACCGCCAGGGCTATAATATACACTGGTTCCATTACTTTGTTCCGTTCGCTTTGTTTCTATGGGCGCCCAGCAGCACCGTCGGGAGGCCGTTGACGGGGTGTGTATAGACGCAGTTCGCGGCGCCGTAGACCTGGGCCATATTTTCCCCGGTGATTACCTCCCGGGGCGTGCCCTCGGCGTGGATATGCCCCTCGTGAATCAGGACAACGCGGTCGCAGTACTGCGCCGCCAGGTTGAGGTCGTGGATGGCTGCCAGAACGGTGAGGTTCTTTCCCGCACAGAGCTGCTTGATGAGGTCGAGTATCTCCACCTGACGGCCGATGTCCAGGTTGGCCGTCGGCTCGTCGAGCAGTATCGCTCCGGTCTCCTGCACCAGCACCCGGGCGATGAGGACGCACTGGATTTCGCCGCCGGACAGCTCGTTAACACGGCGGCCAGCCAGAGAATCGGTGCTGGTCTTTTGCATCGCCTGCCAGGCCAACGCCCAGTCCCGGCGGTCTTCCGACTGGAAAAGACCGAGGTGAGGGTTCCGGCCCATGAGCACTATTTCGATGGCGGTGAAAGCGCTGGGCAGCAGGGGCAGCTGCGGCACCACACCGACCATACAGGCCAGCTCGCGCCGCGATATTTGATTGATATTCCGGCCGTTGACCGTTATTTCACCAGAGTCCGGGTTGATGACGCGGCTCAAGGCCTTGATGATGGTGGACTTGCCCGAGCCGTTGGGGCCGATAAGCCCCACCATTTCCCCCGGCGCCGCCTTGAGGGTGATATCCCGCAGCACCGGCTGGTGATTGTAGCCCAGCGTGACGTTCCGCATTTCCAGTTCTATCATGTTAAAATATCACCTTTTTACGGCGTCTTAGCAGGTACAAAAAGAAAGGCGCGCCGCAGATGGCGGTAATCACGCCTATGGGTATCTCCGTCGGCGCCAGGATGGTACGCGCCACGAGGTCGGTCAGTATCATGAAAATGGCCCCGGTCAGCACGGACAGCGGCAGCAGGAAACGGTGGTCGGCCCCCCAAATTAGCCTCACCGCGTGGGGGATGATGATGCCGACGAAGCCGATGGTCCCCACGAAAGAGACGCTGGCCGCGGTAATCAGCGTGGCCGCCGCCAGCAGGATAATCTTGAACCTTTCCACATTAACGCCCAGTTGCTGTGCCTGTTCTTCGTCGAGCTGCATAACGTTGAGCAGACGGGCGAAGATGATGATGACCGCCGTCCCGGCGGCCACGTAGGGCAGGACAATCCTGACTTCCGCCCACTGGCTTAGCGCGAAGCTGCCCATCAGCCAGAAGATGATGCTGTGCATCTTTTCACCGCTGGAGATGATGAGGTAGGAAACGATGGAGCCGAGCAAAGCGCTCAACGCCACGCCGGCCAGGATAAGCGTGGTCACCGGGAGAGTCTTGCCCACCCGGGCCAGCAGGTAAACGGTAGCGGTGCTGGCCAGCGCCCCGAGGAAGGCGAGCAAAGGAATCAGACCGAACCCGGCGATGTTCCAGCTCACGGGGAGCAGGAAGCCGATAACCGCCCCCAGCGAGGCGCCCTGGGCCACGCCGATGAGGTAGGGGTCGGCGAGGGGGTTGCGGAAAAGGCCCTGGTAGGTGGCCCCGGCGGTGGCCAGAGCGGCGCCAACCAGCCCGGCCAGGATGACCCGCGGCAGCCGTATCTCCAGCACGATGGTCGCCGCGGCACTTTGCCAAGCGGGTGAAATATCAATCAGGGGGAGTTTATCCGCCAGAATACGGAAAGTGGTGGCGAGCGGGATGGATACGCTGCCGGTGCTCGTCGCCAGGGCGATGGCGACGATAAGCGCCGCGGACAGCCCCAGCAGGCTGATGAGGCGCGTGCGCCTGCCCGATAAAAAGGCCACGACTTTTATTTTATTAACTGGATTGGTTAACATGTAACAGCCTTACCATAGCAACCTGTCATTGCGAGGAGCGACCCGCGTGCCCGAAAAGTGCCCTGCAAGGTGAGAGTGACGTGGCAATCTCTAATATGATATTTAACCCGTGTAGGGGATTGCCACGCCTCCCGATGAGCAGTGATTCGGGGGCTCATCGGGATGGCTCGCCATGACGATAATCCTTTCTTACTTAAATAGTTCCGGATGAATATATTTGGCGAACTGCTCCAGGGCATCGACGATGCGGGGCCCGGCGCGGCCGACCAGGTCCTGGTCAATCGCATAGACCCGGTTGTTTTGCCGGGCGGGGGTGTCTTTCAACCTGGATTCCGTCAGGATAAACTGGAGCGGTTTGTCTTCGCCGGTCCCCATCCCGATGCCGGCGATTATCACGTCGAGATTAGCTATGACAAGGTTCTCCAGGCTGAAGTCTTTCGAATAGCCGGTTAGTGAGTGACCGATATTGAAGCCGCCGGCCTTTTCGATAAGCTCGTCGTGAAACGTCCCGGCGCCGGCTATCATCAGCGGGTCGTGCCAGACGATGAAGCAGGTGGTCGGTCTCAGAGATGAAAGGCCCGTTTTATCCGTCACGGCCTTGATGCGCTGCTCCATGTCCGAGGTAAGCGCTTTGGCCTCCTTTTCTTTGCCGGTGGCCTTCCCCGCCAGCGTTATCGCGGTTAATATTTGCTCGGTGTTCTTGGGGTTAAACACTACCACTGTCAGCCCCCTGGCCTCGAGCTGGGGGACGACCTTGGGTATGTGTATATTGGCGGCCAGCACCAGGTCGGGGTTTTTCGCCACCACCTCCTCGATGTTGGGCGTGCTGAAGCCCCCGATGCTCGGTTTCTCTTTGGCTTCGGGGGGATAGTTGCAGTAGTCGGTCACGCCGACGATTTTATCCTCCAGTCCCAGGGCGTAAAGGATTTCGGTGTTGCTGGGGGCGAGCGAGACGATGCGCTGCGGGTTAGCTGGTACGGTGACGTTCCTCCCCAGTTGGTCGGTGATGGTTACGGTTGATGATGCCGTTGGTAAAGCGGTGTTCGAGCAGCCTGCCAGGAGACCAAAAACAAGAATAACCGCTAGGCAGATTGGGCCGATTTTCAGGAAGATTTTTTTCATCAGAGCTCCTTTCAAAAAATAAACCCCTCGTCTCCAGCCGAGGGGTAATGACTCAATAAAAAGTCCTACCACTCCCCGCGGAGTGCTGTAGGTATTTCAGGGGCTGGCGTTCTGGCTTATAATGGCACTGCCATCATTCACAGCGGCGCGGCCGCTCCGGAATCTCACCGGATTGCTTTCCAGTTGGGCCCTCGCTTGCGCTCGGGCACCCCTTGGGAAATATTCAGTTGTGGTAACACTATACAACAGGCGGTAAGAAAAATCAAGAGATTTTTCAAGGAGATTATTTATTTTTCGCTGGCTTCTGGCCGGCGCGCCTTAACTTGGCCCGGACGCGGGCGACAAAGGACTTCGTGCCGAACGGTTTGCGGATAAAGTCATCGGCGCCGTGAGAAAGCGCCTTGCGCAAAGCATCCATCTCATACCCTTGTGTTAGCAGGATTATCGGCACGTCGGACTGCTCCCGGATGTGGTCGACGACCTGCAGGCTGTCATCGCCGGGCGTCATTTCGTCCAGGATTACCAGGTCGGGTTTGATTCTCTCCATCAAATTCAAAGCTGAATCGCCATCGGCCACGATGACGGTATCGAAACCTTCGAGTTTCAGCGTGCGGTTCAATACCCGCAGTATGTCCTGGTCTTCGTCCACCAGCAATATGCGTTGCCGTTCGTTCATACTGGAGCTCTGCCTTTTGGAAGACTCGATTTCAGGAGCCATGGCTTAGTTTTGAGAACCCGCGGGAGCCGCTATTTTCCAGATTGGAACGAGAATTACCTTACCATGAGAATCGGTAAGGGTCGTAATCAGCTTTTCTCCCAGGGCAAGGTTGATGTCGTAGGTGTTAGGCATGTCCTTAAGAAGCAGGTTTTTTAGCTGATGGGTGATATGAGACTGCCGGAATATCCTCATCGCCTCAAGGTGCCTCTGGAAGGATTTGGCATCGTTCCAGACAAGAATCATCGGTTCTCTCCTCTTATGTATTGTTAACGATACTTAAGCGGGCTCACAAATATATCAAAAAGGCGCTTTTTGGTTTCACATATTTATCACATATCCGCCTTAATCAGGTTCCACCGTGAGATAAAAATGCGGCGGCTCGTAACTCCTCCCCGCCCCGGCCGGCAGGCAGTAATAGCTGCCAGAATCAATCCTGACCTTGTACCGGGAACCTCCGGGGAGGCTGAATTTTACCGGGCTGTTTTGCATCGTGAGGTAGGTGCCGCTCTCCGGCGACATCCTATCATGTGACGGGGTTTTTGGCTGCACTCCATCCTCGCGTTCGGGATAGACGGATACTTTAAGGATGAAATATCTAAGATAGTGCGTGAGTTCCGGGGCGTTGGTGAGATACAGGCTGGCGGCGATGTCATCGTGAATGCCGGTGGCATCGATGTAGAACAGGTCACCGGGCGTGACGCTGCCGAAGGCGAGTCCCAGGAAGACTGCCTCCGGCGCCGCCGCCCCGTCGGCGGCTTCGACGCGGATTGTCCCCGGGGCGGGGCCGCTGCTGTTGCCGTAGGCGATGGATGTGAGCCACGGCAGTATGAACAAAGCAGCCGTGACCAGGCCGCACTTCAGCGCTTTCCGCACGCAGGTCACCTCCTTTGCCGCTAGCTTAAGTCTACGCGCGGCAGGTCACGCTGCTATCACAGACAGGCGGCGGATGCTAACAGAAAAGTCAAAAGCAGTGAGTCTGGTGAGTGTAATGACCGAAGAGGGTGTGGTCGGCCAATTCTAGGCCCCCCTTTTTTTCTTTTGACACTGGACTTCTTTAAAAAAAAGGAGTAAAATTTATCAGTGACCAGAGAAATACTGCTAATCCGATTATCCCGTCGCTCATTCAGGGGAGAAAAGTAATAAATGCACCGGGCCTTGCAGGCCGGTGCATTTTTGATTGAGGAGGTAGCGTTTATGCAGTCGAGTTTAATCGGTAAAATCGAAAAAGCCATGCGTTACGCCCAGGAAACGGATCGCGTTACCTTCAGTGATTTTTCTGTGAAATTCCGCGGTGAAAACAGCGAGTATCAGACCGGCTACAGAGACGGCAAATGGCACTGCACCTGCAGCTTCTTCTCCAAATGGGGTATTTGCAGCCACACCATGGCCTTGGAAAAAATCCTGTCCAACATGCTGCCTCCGGAAGCCCAGACCGCCCCGATAAGCAGCGCTGCTGTTTAACCCGGTGAGGGCTGCAGGTACGAGCGGATAATCCATCCGGCGGATGGTGGCGCTAAAGTTCAGCTATGGACTTTATCGAAAAACTGGCGAAGGCCAGCCAGAAAAACCGGAGCCTCCTCTGCGTGGGGCTCGACCCCGACCCGGCGCTGTTGCCGCCGGGGACCGGCATCTTCGAGTTCAACCGGGGGATTATCGATGCCACCGCCGACCTGGTCTGTGCTTATAAACCGAATATCGCCTTCTACGAGGCGCTGGGTAATGACGGCCTGGATGCCCTGAAGCGTACCCGGGACTATATCGGCGGTGACATTCCGGTTATCGTGGACGCCAAGCGCGGCGACATCGGCAATACCGTTAAAGCCTACGCCCGCAGCCTTTTCGACTATTTCGGTTTTGACGCTACCACCGCCAGTCCGTACCTCGGCTTCGACTCACTGGAGCCTTTCATCCAGTACCGGGACCGCGGTGTTCTTATCCTCTGCCGCACCTCCAATCCCGGCGCCGCGGACTTTCAATCACTTGTCTGCGAGTTTGAAGGTAAATCCGAGCGGCTCTTTGAAATTGTCGCCGAGAAGGTCAATAGCTGGAACGAGCACGGCAACCTGGGGCTGGTGGTGGGGGCGACGTATCCTGAAGAGCTGAAACTGATACGGGCACGATACCCGGACATGCCGCTGCTGGTACCGGGGGTGGGCACGCAGGGAGGGGAGTTGGCCCCGGTGGTCAAATATGGAGCGGATACCGGCCGGCGGCGCACGATTATCAACTCGTCACGCCAGGTACTGTACGCTTCAAGAGGGAAAGACTTCGCCGAAGCAGCGCGGCGGGCAGCCGTGGAGTTGCGTGACCGGATTAACGATATCCTGGCCGGTTCCGCCTGAAGATGGTGTGGCATGGTAGAAGAAATCAAGCTCGGTGGCGTGGTCCGGCTGAAAAAAGTCCACCCCTGCGGCGGCTATGAGTGGCAGGTAGTCAGACTCGGTGCTGAAATCGGTATCAAATGCCTGAAATGCGGCCGCCGTGTCCTCATCGCAAGGAGTGTTTTCCGGCGCCGGGTGAAGGAGTTCATCTCACGTTAAGGATGGTGCGGGCCCTGTTCGCGCTTTGACCGTCGGCATCAGCCGGTGCCGGGAACATTTCCCCCCGGGTTCAGGATAGGACTGGCTTTCTCGCTTAATACGCTGGCAACCGCCCGGCTCAAGCTGTGGGCACTAAGGGGTTTAATGAGGTAGCTGGTGGCGCCCATGCGCAGGGTCTTTTTACGCTGTATCGCCTCGGCGATGGCCGTGAGTACGACCACCGGTATCGCGGATAGCTCGGGATTGCGTTTAATCTCACGCAGAATTGACCATCCATCAGGGCCGGGGAGCCGCAGGTCCAGCAGTACCAGAGCTACCGTATTCTCCCTGATAATTTCCATCCCCCTGGTGCCGTCACCGGCTTCGAGTACCCTGTAGCCTTCAAGTTCCAGTACCCGCGCGATAAAGTTCCGTATATCGGCTTCATCTTCGATAATCAGTACCGTTTTTGACCTGCTTTTCCTGGTCATAATTATGCTGTCAACTGTTTAGGGATGAATACCCTTCGATCAGTTATCTCCCTTATTCGCTTATGGTACGGTCATCATATCTATAATAATAATCCTTTCCTGCCTGTATTATTTCCCCCGGACGTATTATTTTATATAGCTGCGTGATAACGGTTCCTGTGCCAGCAGGTTGGCCTGTAACATAATACTACTGTGCGCATAATATGTCAACTATTTTGACAAATGGCAAATTTATACTATTATATACATAGAGATATAAGGTAATATTTGGACAGGAATCGCGCTTCTACGGTTGATTATCATTGGGAAAAACCAGAACATCGAGCCCTCTCTCCGGCCAGCCACTTGTCAATCTAAACCGTGGAATGTTATGCTATGATGGATGAAGCGGGGTCTTGATAGGGGGTGGGGAGTCAATAAGACGTCAGCCAGCGTAGCTCAGGGGTAGAGCAGCGGTTTCGTAAACCGCTTGTCGTAGGTTC
>CAYWZO010000066.1:0-8849 GCA_964462865.1 uncultured Dehalococcoidaceae bacterium
CGACAGCAGGTTCCCCTGACGACCTATAAAGAATACTGCCCGGAGCTCCTGGAAAAGAAAGATGATACGTTACCGGTTAAGGCGGAACAATGGGTGCATACCTCGGGCAGGTCGGGGGAATACCCATGCAAATGGGTGCCGATTACTTCCGAATACGCCTGGGAGATGAGCAAGGCCCTATACGGGATAGGTATGCTTTCCTGCTGCAAAGACTGGGGCGATACTTCGAACATACCAAATAATATAAATATATTGTATTCCGTCGCCCCACGACCTTATATCTCGGGCACCTTTGCTGACCTTCTAAGAATGCAGTGGCCGTTCAATTATTTACCGCCTCTGGAAGAAGCTGAAGATATGTCTTTTGAAGATAGAATCAGGCTGGGTTTCCAGCAGGCTATGTCCGAAGGTTTTGACTACTTCTTCGGGCTTTCTCTGGTACTGGCAACTGTAGGTGATAAAATACGCGAGTCGTCAAACAACTTCGATGTGCGTCCGTTCTTGAAAAGACCCAGGGCCTTGTGGCGCCTTACCCGTGGCAAAATTATGAGCCGTTTGGCTGGGCGTCCCATGCTTCCCAGGGATATCTGGTCTGTAAGAGGCATCATCGGTAGTGGTGTTGATAGCTGGATATATAAAGACAAGATACAGAAGCTCTGGGGAAGGAAGCCACTGGATTTATATTCCTGCACCGAAGGTGGTGTCATCGCTACGCAGACCTGGGATTATGATGGCATGACTTTTGTCCCTCAATTGAATTTTTTAGAATTTATACCGGAAGACGAACAGTTAAAGTTGGAGATGGACCGGAGCTATAAACCACAGACATTGTTGTTAAACGAAGTTAAGGACGGCGAAACATACGAGATAGTATTCACGAACTTCCATGGCGGCACCATGGTAAGATACCGCCTCGGTGACATTATCAGGATAACCTCCCTGAAAAACGAAAAACTTGGTATAGATATACCGCAGATGGTCTTCGAACGGAGAGCAGACGACTTAATTAATTTCATGGTTATCAAACTAACGGAAAAACAAATATGGCAAGCTCTGGAAAAGACAGGAATAGAATATGAAGACTGGGTAGCTTATAAAATACCGGGGGAGCCGGTATTGCACCTGCTTTTCGAGCTTAAAAATGGTATCAACAACAATGATAAGATAAATATAACCGAGAACATTTATAGGCAGCTCGTAGAATCGGGTAAGGATAGTTATCAAGCCTCTGGTGTTCCTGAAGACTGGAGAAACGAGTTAGATTTCGGCGTTGATGTTACGCTATTACCTCAGGGGACCTTCGCCAGATATACCGAGCAAAAGCAATCTGAGGGCGCTGACCTTGCCCATATAAAACCGCCCCACATTAATCCGCCGGAAAAAGTCATTTCCACGCTTAAAGCCGAGCTCGAGGAAACCATCATCGTTACAAAATCCAGGGTTGAAGTGATGGCAGAGGATAACCCTGAAAAAATCAAAACTCCCTAGTACTTTAGTCTCCCTTACCTTGGTTTACTTACTTTAGTTACCTCTTGACAGCCTGTAGCTTTAGGCTGATAATTCCTTTATATGAATGCTTATGCTCTGGCGCCTTTGATCGCCACAATCGCCTATATACCGCTGCTTTTTAGCACGGCGAACAGTCGGCCATGGCAGAGACGGCACTTGCTCTTTGTACTGTTTATCATCGCCGCGATGCTTTGGAGTTTTATCATTTACCTTTACCGCAGTATCCTGTTCCCGGAATATAGTTCCTTTTTATTAAAGCTCGCGTTCGTGATTTTTTCATTGATGGTAGTACAGTTCCACTGCTTTACTTCTTCTTTTTATCCACCGGGTTATAAACGTTGGTTGCCTTTTGCTTATATCTCTCTTGTAGCGATATCAGTTTTTGTATCCTTGGGTTACGTAACCGGCGAAGTCTCCATTTCTGGCAGCTACATTAGCAGTCATTATAAAATAGGAGTTATCTTTGTTTCATTACCGCTGTTTATTCTTGCCGGCAGGAATCTTTATGTTATTGGCAAGATGATTAAGAATACAACTAATCCGGCACTGCATAACCAGCTCGTTGCTTTGGAATTGGGGATTTCACTTTTGCTACTTTTTACCGTATTAAGTATTCCTTCATGGTTTCAGGATTTTCCCATTGCCCACTATGGGAACCTTATTAACGCCTTTATATTAAGTTACGCCGTTATCCGCCACCGCCTCGTGGACATTAGAATTGTTTTGCGGCGCGGTACGGCCTGGATAAGCCTCGGCGTGGTCGGCGCTTTAAGCTTCTGGTTCATACTGGTATTATTAAAAAGCATCTTTGACTTTGAACTGGACATGATAGCCTCGATACTGGCCACGTTACTGGCCATGCTGGTGGCTATTTTCATATATAAATTAAAAGGTCAGCTTTTTGAGCTGATGAACCGGGCTTTCCAGGGTTCTAGCTACGATTATCACCAGAAATTGAATGATTTTACCGCTAAAATACATAACGTTTTCAGTCTGAAAGACCAGGGCGCCGAACTGCTGGGTCTGCTCGTTAAAGCTATTAATGTAAAGCAGGCCTGCCTGCTCTTCCCTGAGGCGGGAAGTGGCGATTTCATTGCCCAGTTTGTCGAGCCGAAAGAAAGAGATGACCAGTTGACCGAGCTTAGATTGAGAGCCGGCAATCCTATCATCAGATATCTGGAAAGGGAGCAGAAACCTTTAATCCGGGAAAATCTAACTATCCTTCCGTCTTTTTTAGGGCTCTGGCCCAGGGAAAAGGAAGAGATAGAATCAAAAGAAATCTCTATGTTCGTACCGTTAATCAGCCGTGAGCGATTGATAGCTATACTGGCACTTGGCAATAAACACTCCGGCAGGTTTTCTCTTGAGGAAATGGGAGTGATTGAACATGTCACCAGCCGGGTGGCGGTGAGTATGGAAAAGGAATACCTGCGGGAACAACTCCGGGAGCGTGAAGAGGAACTCTCCGTAATCAATAATTCCAGTTTCATCCTTTCCTCAAGCCTGGATATTCAGGAGATATTCGGTAGCTTTATTGATGAACTGAAAAAAGTCATCGATGTCGAATGGGCGTCCATAGTCCTGCTTGATGAGAGCGACCTTTGTTGCGTGGCGCTATCCTCCACCGAAGGTTCTGCCTATCAGGTTGGTGAAAGGCTACCTCTGGAAGGGTCCGGCAGCGGCTGGGTGATCACACAAAAGAAGGTCTTTGTGGAGACTGATCTTTCCCAGGGAAGGTACTTCAAGACCGGTGAAAATTTTTATCAGCGCGGCTTGCGCACTATTGTCTATCTACCCCTGATCGCCAAGGGCCGGGCCATCGGCAGCCTTATCATTACCAGTAAAAAACCGAATGCCTACAGCCAGCGGCATATCAAGCTGCTGGAGCAGCTTACCTCGCAGATAGCAATGCCTCTGGAGAACACCTTGCTCTATGCCAAAGCCGAAAAGAAAGCCCGCGTCGATGAGCTTACCGGCCTGCTCAACCGCCGCTCCCTGGATGAGATGATTGATAATGAAATCAGCCGTCATTCCCGCTACGGCGGCGTCTTCTCACTGGCAATTCTGGACATGGATTCTTTTAAGGTCTATAATGACAGCTACGGACACCCCGCAGGCGACAGGCTGTTGCGCCAGGTCGGTAACGTGATTAAGAGTACCATCAGAAACGCCGACCGCGCTTTCCGCTACGGCGGCGACGAGTTCGCCATTCTCCTGCCGCAGACGACGATTGATGACGGCATCCAGGTAGCCGAAAGGGTACGGAAGGCAATCGCTGAAGGCGTGAACTCCGGTGACGTGCCCGTGACGATAAGCATCGGTCTGGCAAGCTGGCCGGATGACGGCATCAGCCATACCGATATTATCGCTGCGGCTGATGTCACTTTATACCGTGCCAAACGAAGCGGCGGCAACCAGAGCTGCCGGGCTTCCGGAGCCCTGCTACCTCTACAGCTTACCGAGGTAAGCTCGGATTCCGCCAACAACATCGATAATAAAATACTCGAGGTGGTACGGGCTCTATCGGAAACCGTGGATGCCCGGTGTTACTACACTTTTAATCATTCCAAGAGGGTGACTGATTACGCTCTCGCCCTGGGTAAAGTGCTTAAGCTGGACACCGCGGAAATGGGCCGACTGGAGGCTTGCGCTTTATTGCATGACATCGGTAAAATAGGGATAAACGATGAAATCATCAACAAGCCAACCGAATTAACCGGGGAAGAATGGACACTGATGAGGACTCACCCGAAGCTGGGGGCGGAGATAGCGGGGAGGATTCCCCAGTTACTATCCTGCGTCAACGGCATTCTCCACCATCATGAACGCTATGATGGCAGCGGCTATCCCCTTGGCCTCAAGGGCGATGAGATACCGCTGGAAGCGCGCATCCTGGCGATTGCCGATTCATACGTCGCTATGACCTCGGACAGATCTTACTCGGAAACCCTGAACCATGAGTGTGCTATCAGGGAACTGGAAAAATGTGCCGGTACCCAGTTTGACCCTTATCTGGTGGAACAGTTCATGTCCATAGATAGGAGCAATATTGCCGACCAGAGAAATAAGGCAAGGAGGTGAAAACAGTTACGGCATTTCAGCCGCTAACTGAGGAGTCATGTTGAACGATAATAAGAACAATAAAATTCAGGTATTTGTTATCAGCCAGCAGTCCCTGTTTCAGCAGGCAATCGAGCATACGTTTTCAGACACCGAAGACGTGGTTATCGTTGGTATGATGACTGTCAATGAAGAGGTCCTTAAAGCAATTGATAACCTCCCGCCGGACGTGGCTTTGCTCGACATTGACGGCCAGTCCGAGAACGGCCTGGATCTGGCCCGTCAAATAAGGCAGCGCTCCCCCAATATCGGTGTGATGCTGCTTACATCCAACCCCGATGACAACCAGTTGTTCTTGGCGTTAAAAGCGCAGGCTTCGGCCTACATGAGCAAGGAAGTCACCGCGACACAGCTCATCGAGACCGTTAGACGCGTTGCCAAAGGCGAGCATCCCATTAACGAGTCACTTACCGCCCGCCCCAAGGTAGCCGAGCATGTCCTGCAGCAGTTCCAGGAGCTTTCCTCCCGCAGCGAAGCGGAGGCGTTTATCTCACCCCTCACCCCGCGGGAGATAGAGATACTCCAGTATATCGGGCAGGGCTACCTCAACAAGCAGATTGCCGCCGAGCTGGGCATCAGTGAGCAAACCATCAAGAACCATGTCACCTCTATTCTACGTAAGCTTAACGCCAACGCCCGTACGGAAGCCGTGGTGGTAGCCATCAAGCAGGGATTGATCAAGATTACTTGAAGCCGAGAAAAGCGTTACTGCAAAACGGGCGCAGAAATGCCTTTCTCTGGGCTATGTTTTTGATAACGTGCTCTTATCTATGCCATAATTGACTACGTGTCCGACGTAGATTTCATCACGATACTCGTTACCGCCATCGGTCTTTCCGCGGACTGTTTTGCCGTCGCTCTAAGCATCAGCATCGCACATCGGGAACTGTCTTTAAGCAGGTTTTTCCGCTTTCCGGTAGCCTTCGGCCTTTTTCAGGGCCTGATGCTCCTTGTCGGCTGGCTGGCGGGGCGTACCATCGTAGAATTCATTTCTTCCTATGACCACTGGCTGGCTTTTGCCCTGCTGGTAATAATCGGCGGTAGAATGATATGGGAGTCGTTCCGCGGTAAAGAAGAGGCCGGGGAAGCAAAGGATATAGGCCAGTGGTTTACCCTTCTGGCCCTCTCCGTGGCCACCAGTATTGACTCTCTGGCTGCCGGCCTTAGCTACGCCTTCCTCCGGGTGGATATCGCCCTCGCTGTGGTCACCACCGGTCTTATGGCTTTTATTATTACGTTTTTAGGACATTATATCGGTAAAAGGGTGGGGACACTGGTGGGGAAACGTGCTGAAATGGCCGGTGGTGTCATCCTCATTATCATCGGCCTTAGGATATTGCTGGAACACCTTCTATAACAGGCCTGCGTCGAAACATCGAGTCCTTTCATCCGCATAGACGGTTTCTGGTTGGCCTCTTTGCGCACCAATTCGGCTATGTTAAAATGTTTCTGGATAACAGCGGAGTAGTGCCGGTTGGTCAACAGTGTAATTAAAGAACAACTGAATCGCATGCCGCACCGCCCCGGTGTCTACCTCATGAAGGACGCCGCCAGGGCGATACTCTACGTGGGCAAGGCCAATGACCTGCATAATCGCGTCAGGTCATATTTCGCGGTGTCGTCGCAGTTGCCGGAAAAGACCGTACGCCTGGTAGCGCTGATAGCCGATATTGACTTTTTTGTGGCTTCCTCGGAGCAGGAAGCCCTGATTCTGGAAAACAACCTCATCAAGCAGTACCATCCCCGCTTCAATGTACGCCTCAAAGACGACAAAACATTCCCTTACCTGAAAATAAACACCAATGAAGAGTGGCCGAACATTACCGTCACGCGCCGTATGGAGCCGGATGGCTCAAGGTACTTCGGCCCGTTTGCCAGTCCCGGTTCGGTCAAGCAGACTCTACGCATTATTCAACGTATCTTCCCGGTGCGGAACTGTAATAAAGTCATCAGGGGCAGGCCGCGCCCGCCCTGCCTGGAATACCATCTGGGGCGTTGCCTGGGACCGTGCACCGGCGAGGTGAGCCGCCAGGAATACGCCCGCGCCGTTAAAGAAGTTATCCTTTTTCTGGAAGGGAAACAGGACAGGGTAATCAAAGAATTCAAGTCGCAAATGGAAAAAGCCTCCGGCGCCCTGGACTACGAGAAAGCGGCCCTTCTCCGCGACCGTATCAAGGCGATACATGACGTTATCGAAGGGGAAAAGATAGCGGCGGTCATCAGAGGGGATGAGGACGTCATCGCTTTTGTCCAGGAAGGCGACCAGGCCTATGTCCAGCTCCTGTTCGTCCGCCGCAGCAAGCTGACTGGCCGGGAGGGCTTTCTTTTACAGGGCACACGGCAGGAAGAGCCGGCGCAGATAATGACTAGCTTCGTCAAGCAATATTATGCCTCGGCACCACAGCTGCCGCCCCTGCTTTTGCTCCAGCATTCGGTCGAAGACAGAACGGTTATCCAGGAGTGGTTGAAGAGCCGGCGGGGTGGCCGGGTAGCTATCCAGGTGCCGCGGCAGGGTACCAAGAAACAGCTTATCGACATCGCCGCCGAGAACGCCCGGCAGGGGCTGGAACAGCTCAAGATTAAAGAGGTAACGGCGGGGAAGTCAGCGGATACTGCCCTGGCCGAGATTGCCAAGGAACTGCACCTGCCTGGCCCGCCGCTGCGCCTGGAGGCGTACGATATCTCCAACATCCAGGGAAGTTCAGCGGTGGGCAGTATGGTCGTTTTCGAGAAAGGCAAACCAAAACCAGCCTACTACCGGCGCTTTAAAATCAGGACGGTGGCCGGTGCCAACGACTATGCCATGCTCCAGGAGGTGTTACGGAGGAGGTTCAAGCGCAGCGCTACCGGCGGCGCTAAAGCCGGGGATTCCTGGGCTGTCATGCCCGACCTTATCCTCATCGATGGGGGTAAGGGGCAGCTCAATGCGGCCTTGGCGATAATGAAAGAGGTAGATAAAAAGCTCCCGCTGGCCAGCCTCGCCAAGGAAAATGAGGAGATATTCCTGCCTGGGAAAAAAGGGCCGGTGGTCCTGCCGAGGACGTCCCCCGGCCTCCAGCTTTTGCAGCGTCTCCGGGACGAGGCACACCGTTTCGCCATCGGTTACTTCACCACGGTGCACCGCCGTAAGACATTCGCCTCGGCCTTGGACAATATCCCGGGGGTCGGGCCGCGGCGCAAGAGCGCCTTGCTCCGGCAGTTCGGCTCCGTCCAGAGAATCCGGGAGGCATCTCTTGAAGAACTGGCCGCGGCTACCGGTGTCAGTCGGGAACAGGCCGCCAGGATGAAGGAGTATTTATAGCCATGCCAGCGAATCTGACGCCGCAATACCTGGAAGCCGAAAAGAATTTCCGCAACGCCAGGACCGCCGAGGAAAAAATCGCCTGCCTCGAGGAAATGCTGGCGGTGATGCCCAAGCACAAGGGGACCGACCATCTGCGAGCCGAACTGCGTACCAGGATGGCCAAGCTGACCGAATCACTGGGTAAGAAGGCGGCCACGGCGCGGATGTCCCTGAAGATTGAAAAGGCCGGCGCCGCCCAGATAGCGGTCATCGGCCCGCCCAATACGGGCAAATCGCAAATCGTGGCCAGTCTCACCAGCGCCAGGCCCACGGTGGCCGCTTACCCTTATACCACGCAGACGGCGACGCCGGGGATGATGAACTTTGAGAACGTACAGCTCCAGCTTATCGATACCCCGCCCATCGGCGAGCAGCCGCCGGAGTGGTGGCTGCTGAATATCATCCGCCGGGCGGACGTCCTGATGATTGTCGTTAACCTGTCCCAGGACGCGGTCGCCCAGGCCGACGCTATTATCAATCTACTCGAAGAAAAAAGAATAAGTCTCGGCACGCTCCAGGAAGATACTGAAGATGAAGAGTCCGGGGTAAGTTATAAGAAGGCATTAATCGTGGGTAATATGGCCGACCTCGACCCCGGCGGGAACAGCTTCCGCGCTTTAAAAAGTCACTTCGAGGGCAGGCTGCCTACTAGCGCTATATCCGCTATAAGCAGTAATCTGGACGACTTAAAACGGACATTGTTCCAGCTCCTTGACGTCATCCGGGTCTATACCAAGACCCCCGGCGGCAGGCCGGACATGACTGAGCCGATTATCCTGCCCCGGGGCGGTACTCTGGAAGAGGCGGCCGCCTCCATCCACAAGTCATTCGCCCAGCGGATGAAGTTCGCCCGCGTCTGGGGCTCCGGCAAGTTCGA
>CAYWZO010000067.1:0-8759 GCA_964462865.1 uncultured Dehalococcoidaceae bacterium
ACCGTGCCGGCCTACTTCAACGACGCCCAGCGCCAGGCCACCAAGGACGCCGGCGCCATCGCGGGTCTGAACGTGCTTAGAATCATCAACGAGCCCACGGCGGCGGCGCTGGCTTACGGGCTCGATAAAAAGAAGGACGAGACCGTGGCCGTCTACGACCTCGGCGGCGGTACCTTCGATATTTCCATCCTGGAACTGGGCGAAGGCACCTTCCAGGTGAAGTCCACCAACGGCGATACCCACCTGGGCGGCGACGACTTCGACCAGAGGGTGATGGACTGGCTCATCGCCGAGTTCAAGAAAGACCAGGGCATCGATTTAAGCAAAGATAAAATGGCATTACAGCGCATCAAAGAGGCCGCCGAGAAAGCCAAGATAGAGCTTTCCAGCGTGCAGCAGACGGACGTCAACCTCCCCTTCATCACCGCCGACGCCAGCGGCCCCAAGCACCTTAATATCACCCTGACGCGCGCCAAGCTGGAACAGCTGGTGATGGACCTGGTGGAAAAGTCCATCGGCCCTTGCAAGCAGGCGCTAACGGACGCCGGTAAGACGGCCGCCCAGATTGACGAGGTTATCCTGGTGGGCGGGCAGACCCGCATGCCGCTGGTGCAGGACAAGGTCAAGCAGTTCTTCGGGAAGGAGCCGAACAAAGGCGTCAACCCGGACGAGGTGGTGGCCATCGGCGCCGCCATCCAGGGCGGCGTGCTCAAGGGCGAGGTCAAGGACGTGCTCCTGCTCGACGTGACGCCGCTCACCCTCGGCATCGAGACGCTCGGCGCGGTCGCCACCCCCCTCATCCCCCGCAATACCACCATCCCCACCGCCAAGAGCCAGATTTTCAGCACCGCGGCCGACAACCAGCCGAGCGTGGAAATCCACGTCCTCCAGGGTGAAAGGCCCATGGCCGCCGATAACCGCACCCTCGGGCGCTTCATGCTCGACGGCATCCTGTCGGCGCCGCGCGGCGTGCCGCAAATCGAGGTCACTTTCGATATCGACGCCAACGGCATCCTCAACGTGCGCGCCCAGGACAAGGGCACCGGCAAGGAGCAGAAGATAACGATAACCGCCTCCAGCGGCCTTTCCAAGGACGAGGTGTCCCGGATGCAGAAAGAGGCGGAGATGCACGCCAGCGAGGACGCCAAGCGCCGCGAGGAAATCGAGACCAAGAACATGGCCGACACCATGGCCTACCAGGCGGAGAAGACCCTGCGCGATAACAAGGACAAGATACCCGCCGACCTCAACTCCGAAGCCGAGGCCAAGATAGCGGCGGTCAAGAGCGCCCTGCAGGGCACGGACACGGACGCTATCAAGAACGCCACCCAGGACCTCAACCAGACGATGCAGAAGATAGGCCAGGCGGTCTACCAGCAGCAGCAACCGCCCCCGCCCGGCGGCCAGGCGCCGCCTCCTCCTCCCCCGCCCGGCGGTGAAGGTGGCGAGGGCGGTGAAGGCCCCAAGGACGAAGGCACCGTGGAGGGCGAGTTCAGAGAGGTGTAAAGACCTTTACTTTGATTATGGAGGTGGTCAATGGAACGGAAAGAGAAGCTATTGGAAGAAAGAGAACTATTTAATACAGAATACACCAAACTGTTAAAAATACAGACGGACGCTTTTAATAAGAGAAATAACTTATTGCCGAAATTTCATGCTGAGCCTGACGGTGTCGAAATGGCTACTTTTATCCCGACCTTAGAGTCTTTATCCGAATACGATAAAGCTGAAAAAGAGGAAAGGGAAGCATCAGCGAAGCTCAGAGAACTCTTGCAGAAAATTTGGGCAATAAATGCCCAATTGTAGTCGTAAGACTCCTATTATGAAGGTTAAGTTCAAGAGGGGGCGAAATGCCCCCTCTTTCTTTTTATACACCACCATCTGTCATTGCGAGGAGCGGAGCGACGTGGCAATCCCCGTCATTGGCTTAATCCATTGAAAGAAACTGATTAAAATCCCTCTCAAAATCTCCCTTTCATAAAGGGAGATTTCTGTATATAATGCTCTTAGCAGATTGGCCAGGAGGATATATATGGCTTTCTTAACAGTTTCTATGACCATGATACCGCTTGGCTTTATCATAATGGGATGAAGAATTGATACTGGTAATGTCGCTTGGAAATATATGGGGGCTGTAATAATAGGAATAGCTATTCTTATGTGGATTGGCTCTATGCGAATTGTAATGCAAGAGTAAAAAGAGCAAACCGAAAGGCAGAAACATATTATTGCAATCCCTTAAGCCATAGCTACGAGAATTGGGATATATAAATAGATTTAAAAGGACAAGTAATAATGAAACTATGGACAAATGAATACGAAGTTCCAGAAGAATTACTTGCCTTACTGGATATCCCAGAAACGCCAAGTGAACTATGGAAAGAAATCGTAAAGGCGTGTGATGAAGTGGAAAATCAGGGAGCGGTAACTTATCCTACCAAAGCAAGAGTTGAGTTCTACATTCATAAATACAGCGACTTATTAACAAGACTTTTAGGGCAATAATTACATTTTAAGGGCAAGTGCTACTTTTAAGGCAAGTCTTAAAGGGGAATGAAGGTAGATTTTTCCTTGATATCTACTTTCCCCATTCCTGGATTCCCTTTTTCACGGGAATGACAAACGAAAGAAGTGACCGTCATTGAGAGGAGCGGAGCGACGTGGCAATCCCCAATTTGGACTAAGGCAATGATTGAGATTGCCACGCTACGCTCGCAATGACATTCTCTACAACTTCAGCTCCAACCGCGGCTTTAATATGCGCTCGGAGGCCTTGGTGTCTTTCAGGAACTTCACCAACAGCTGGTGCAGCTCACGGGCCTTGTCCGGCTTCTCCTTAATCAGGTTTTTCTCCTGCTTCGGGTCGGTCTTCAAGTGATACAGCTCGGACATGCCGGGGTCGACGTTATAAAGGAGGGCCCACTCGTCGGTGGTCACCGTGGCCTCGGAGTCCTTTTCCGTCGCCCGCGGGTAATCGTCTATCGACCGCACGATTTCGCCGGCGCTGACGAAGGGATGGGCGCTGATGACATGGTCCCGCCCGGGAACGTTGTGGCCGTATATCGCCGGCATCAGGGACTTTCCCTCTACCCGGGAGGGTATCTCCTGTCCCAGGCACTCCATCACCGTCGGCATCAGGTCCACCGCCGACGTCAGACCGCTATATGCATCCGGTTTCACCCCGGGCACGTAGATGAAGAGCGGGACGGCCGTCACCTCCTCGTAAAACGGGGAGCGCGCCCAGAGCCCGTTAATGGGCATCCCGGTCTCCTTGTCCCTGGCGAATACCATCTTGCCGTAAAGGCCGCCGTGCTCTCCGAAGTAATAACCGTGGTCGCTGGTGAAGATGATGGCGGTATTTTCCATCAGTCCCATGTTCTCGATTTTCCTCATCAGGTACCCGAACCAGGTATCCACCATGGTGACTTCCCCGCAATAGCAGGCGTGCGCCTTGTCCACCTTCTCCTTCGTCCAGCCGGGGGTCTTGTTCCAGTACCCGTAAAGAGGTCTGACACCCTCCCCGTCGAAGTCCGGCAGGTAAAGCTCGGTATAGTACCGCGGGGCTTCCCAGGGCTCGTGCGGGTCCCAGGTGTCTATATAGAGGAAGAACTCCTCCTTGTAATGATTGTCGAGCCAGTCCATGGCCCGGGCGAAGGTCTGCGGCGCGAAGCAGTCCGTTTCATGCCGCCAGTCGTTCTTGACGTCGCCACCGTAAATGGTATGCTCGACCCTCCCGGTTTTCGTGGCTTTATCGCCCCTCCAGATAAGGACCATCTGGCCCGTCACCTCGTTAAAAGTCATGAAGCCGCGGTCGTAGTTCATGCCCCGGCGCGTGTAGAACGGCGTATCAACAATGCCGGCGGTGTGAATGTCCTTCTCGGAAAGCAGCTCGGGTAATGTCACCTCCGTCCCGGGGAGCGGCTCCCACTGCATGAAAGACATCGTCCAGCGGCCGGTCAAGTAGTCCGCCCGGGTCGGCATCGTCGGGAAGGCGGCGATATAGTGCCGGTAGAAGCGGGTCGACTTCGCGGCGAAGGCATCCAGCGCCGGCGTGTGGATGAACTTGTTGCCGTATGCCCCCACGTGGTCTTTCCGCAGGGTATCGGATATTACCCAGATAACGTTCATTTTCCTCTCCTCATTATTTTATTCAAACGTCGAGGTTTATTTCATATATCATCATATAACATCTATTTGGCAAACAAAAACGGGCCATGATCGGTTATAAAAGTAGAAAAAATACGGTGATTACGCTAACATGGAGAAACTGATAAGATGGCAAAGGAGGTCATCATGCCGCCGAGCGTATTCCCCAGGGGCACCACCATCTACTATCCGGAAAAATGCTGGAACGGCTATACCCTGTTCCAGGCCACCCTTTTCGAGGCCGGGGGCGCCGGCGCCGTCCTGATTGACATGAACGGCAACGTGGTCAACCAGTGGCGCGGGCTCGACGGCATGCCCAATAAAATGCTCCCCGGCGGCTCGGTCATGGGCAGCACCGGCGTAAGAAATCCCAAATACGGCTATCAGGACGCGCTCGATGTCGTGGAGGTAGACTGGGAGGGCCGCATCGTCTGGAAGTTCGAAAAGTACGAGCGCGTCAAAGACCCCCGGCAGAAACCGCGCTGGATGGCCCGCCAGCACCATGACTACCAGCGCGAGGGCAACCCCGTGGGCTACTACGTCCCCGGGATGGAGCCAAAGGTCGGTGGCGGCCGGGCGCTGCTGCTCTGCCATAAAAACCTCACCGATACTCGCATCAGCGGACATCCCCTGGTGGATGACACGATTATCGAGGTGGACGAAAAAGGCAAAATTACCTGGGAGTGGATTTGCAGCCAGCACTTTGAGGAGATGGGCTTCAGCGAAGAGGCGAAAAACGCCATAGCGCGCAACCCCGACCTGGTTTTAAGTGGCCTCGCCGGCGACTGGATGCACATTAACTCGATGTCCACCCTGGGTCCCAACCGCTGGTACGATGCCGGCGACGCGCGTTTCCATCCGGACAATATCATCTGGGATAGCCGCCAGTCGAACATCATCGCCATCATTGACCGGCAGACGGGAAAAATCGTCTGGCAATTAGGCCCCTATTTCACCGCTACACCGGCGCTGCGGAAAATGGGCCAGATCATCGGCCAGCACCACGCGCATGTGATACCCCGCGGCCTACCGGGCGAAGGCAATATCCTCGTCTTCGATAACGGCGGCCATGCCGGCTACGGCGCGCCCAACCCCGGCGCCCCCACCGGCTTAAGCAATGCCCTCCGGGACCACTCTCGCGTGCTCGAGTTCGACCCGCTGACGCTGGAAATCGCCTGGCAGTATCCGCCCCCCGCCCGCGGCGCGCCCGGTTTCGGGTCGAGCTCTTTCTACAGCAGTTTTGTCAGCTCGGCGCAGCGCCTGCCCAACGGCAATACCCTGGTTACCGAAGGGAGCAGCGGCCGCTTCTTCGAGGTCACACCGCAGCACGAGATAGTCTGGGAGTACCTTAGCCCGTACACCGGCAAGCGGCGGAACACGAACATGGTCTACCGCGCCTACCGGGTGCCGTATGACTGGGTCCCGCAGGTCGAAAAGCCGCAGGAAACCCCCTTACCCAGGCTGGACAATAACAAATTCCGGGTGCCGGGCTCACCGCTGAAAAAGCCGCTCAAGGTCACGAAAGTCAAACAGGGGTAAACTGCTCTTTAAAAGTTTAATTGATATTATATTGCGCATTTACGCATATAATCTTATTCCCGCCCCGAGATTCTTCGCTTCGCCCAGAATGACAAACTGATATTTGCGCCTTAGTCTCAATAACCCCTATAATTTAAAGTCTGGAGGCGCCCTTGCTCACCAACGATATCCTGCATCAGGTCAACCGGCCCGCCCGCTATACCGGCGGCGAGTGGAACAGCATCGTCAAGGACTGGGATAAAACCCCTGTCAAGATTGCGCTGGCCTACCCGGACGCGTATGAAATCGGCATGTCCAACATGGCGGTACCCATCCTTTACGACATCCTTAACCACCGGCCGGACGTCCTGGCCGAACGCGTTTATGCCCCCTGGGTGGACATGGAAACACAGATGCGCCAGCGTGGTATTCCCCTCTTGAGCCTGGAAAGCCGGCATCCGCTCAAGGAATTCGATATCATCGGCTTTTCGCTGGGGTACGAACTCACCTATACCAACGTCCTGAACATGCTCGACCTCGCCGGAATACCCGTTCTGGCTGCGGAACGCGATGGCTCCCATCCCCTAATAATCTCCGGGGGAAGCTGCTGCCTCAATCCGGAGCCGATGTCCGACTTCATCGATGTCTTTGTTATCGGCGATGGTGAGGAGGCAGTAATCGAATTCCTTGAAGCCTTCCAGGAGGGAAAAGGCGGGGGTAAAAAACAGCTGCTGAAAAGACTGGCATCGATTCCTGGCGTTTACGTGCCGTGTTTTTATGATGTCGCCTATCATGCCGATGGCCTGGTTAAAAGCGTCACCCCTATTGTTACCGAGGCCAAAGCCCGCCTACAGAGGCGTATCGTGCCGAAGCTACCGCCCCCGCCCGCCCGCCCGGTTGTACCCTATATCGAAGTCGTTCACGACCGGGCCGCCATCGAGGTGCAGCGAGGGTGCAGCCGCGGCTGCCGCTTCTGCCAGGCCGGCATGATTTACCGTCCGGTACGCGAGCGCCCGCACGACGAGGTCATCCACGCCGCCGGCGAGCTTATCAGCAACTGCGGCTACGACGAGGTCTCGCTGGTCTCGCTGAACACCTCGGACTACGCCGGCATCGACCGGCTGGTGTCCGGGCTGACGCAGCAATACCCGAACCTCGCTCTATCGTTGCCGAGCCTGCGCCTGGACGACTCCTCCATCAAGCTCGTCGAGTCGCTACCCACGCGCAGCCGAACCGGTCTCACCTTTGCCCCGGAGGCAGGCAGCGAGAGGCTGCGGCGTACTATCAATAAGGACATTACGGACGAAAGCCTGCTGCAAACGGCCGCCACCGCCTTCGGGCGCGGCTGGACCGGCCTCAAGCTCTACTTCATGGTCGGCCTGCCCACGGAAACCCTTGAAGACGTCCGGGGCATTGTCACGCTGGTGGAACAGGTGCGCGCCGAGGGTAAAAAAGCCAGCGGTAAGAAACCGATGATTAGAGTGAGCGTCTCCACCTTCGTCCCCAAACCGCACACGCCTTTCCAGTGGTCCGCCCAGTTGGACGGGGCGGCGCTTCAGGACAGGTTCGATATCCTCCGTCAGGGCCTTACTTTCAAAGGCGTCAAGCTCTCCTGGCACGACCCGCGCATCAGCCTGCTGGAGGCGGCGCTATCGCGCGGTGACCGGCGCACCGGTAAAGCGATTTTCCGCGCCTGGCAACTCGGCTGCCGGTTCGATGCGTGGACAGAGCAATACAGCCATGAAAATTGGTTGCACGCGTTTGCCGATGCCGGCCTCACACTGGAATTTTACGCCGGCCGCGAGCGTTCCCTTGACGAAGTTTTACCCTGGTCTCACATCGATACCGGGGTAACCGATGCGTTCCTGAAACTGGAGCTCCAGCGCGCGCTGGAAGGCCGGGATACACCCGACTGCCGCACCGGCGCCTGTAACACCTGCGGCCTGGAGCAAACGGAAATCTGCCGGTCCCGGCAACAGTGAAGAGACCCTGTCATTGCGAGCGCGAAGCCCGTGGCAATCTCAATCATCAGATGAAATATATCTAAGGAATTGCCGCGCCTTCCCGATTGCATCGGGAATGGCTCGCAATGACCTCCCCTTTTCCCCCACCGCTGGATTCCGGCCTGCGCCGGAATGACATTTATTTAAATTACTGCTCAAACGCGGTGATTGCCACCAGCTTATCGCTTTCATCCAGCGTCATGACGCGGACGCCCTGGGTGCTCCGGCCCTGGGCGGTGATACCCTGCCGTGGGTCTTTTTCCTTCACCGGCGTCAGGGTCACCATACCCTCGGCGGAAATCAGCATCACCTGCATTTTCTCGTTCACCACCCGGGCGGCGGTCATTACTCCCGTTTTTTCGACAATCTTGAACGTCCTCACCCCGCTGCCGGCGCGGTGCTGGCGCGGGTATTCAGATAGCCGCGTAATCTTGCCGTAGCCTTTCTCGGAGACCACCAGCAGGTTGCTCTCCAGATCGACCCGGTCCATACTGATGACGACATCGTCCCCGGCGAGGCGCATGGCGCGAACACCGCCGCTCGTCCGGGAGGCCGCCCGGAGGCTGGAGACGCCAAAGCAGATGGACTGGCCTTTACGCGTCACCAGCACGACATCGTCCTTGTCCGTGGCCTGGCAAACGGATACGAGTTCGTCTTTCGGCGCCAGGTCCATGGCGATAAGCCCGCTGCTCCGCACCACGCTGAATTTCTCCATTGCTGTTTTCTTTATTTCGCCCAGCCTGGTGGCCATGACCATGTAACTTCCCGGCTGAAAACCCGTGGTGCTCACCAGGGCGGTAACCCTTTCACCCTCGGTAATTGACAGCAGATTGATAATCGCCAGGCCCTTGGAAACCCGGGAGCTGCCGGAGGGGATTTCATGGCATTTCAGGTAAAACACCTTACCGCGGTCGGTGAAGAAAAACAGTTCGTCATGCGTATCGGCCACGGTGAGCAGCATGACGGCATCGGCTTCCCGGGTCACCTGGCCGATGATGCCCTTGCCGCCGCGGTGCTGCACGGAGTAGTTGCGGGAGGCCACCCGCTTGATGAAGCCGCGGCTGGAAAGGGTTACCACCACTCTCTCGTGGG
>CAYWZO010000068.1:0-8757 GCA_964462865.1 uncultured Dehalococcoidaceae bacterium
GAGCATGCTCTGGAAGCAGCACTTGACATAATAGATTGTAAAATCTGCCAGAAGGCCTAGATTCCGGGAGGAATATTATTGGAAAAGGTATACCCCAGTCTCGATGAAGCGATAGCGGATATCCAGGATGGCGCCATGGTTGCCATCCCCGGTTTTTTTGCCTGTGGCGTGCCTAGGGACTTACTCCAGGCTATTATCAGGAAGGGCACCAAGGATTTAACGCTTACCTGCGGCTGCGGCCCGTTGCTCGGTGCTGCCGATGAGTTGAGCACGCTGGTGAAAAACGGCCAGCTGAAAAAGGTCATTGATTCTTACGGCCTGTTCCGCTCTGCCAGCAAGGGAATGAAGGACCCTTTCGAGCAGGCGGTCCGGTCCGGCGAAATAGAGTTCGAGGTCTATCCCATGGGCACCATGGCCGAGAAGTACCGCGCCGGCGGTGCCGGTATCGCGGCTTTTTATACTCCTACCGGCGTCGGTTCGGTGATAGAGGAAGGTGTGGTCACCAATATTGAGGCCAACCGGGCGCCCAAGGAGACCAGGCTGTTCAACGGCCAGAAATATATACTGGAGTATGCTTTGAAGCCGGACTACGCTTTTGTCCACGCTTTCGCCGGCGACCGGGAGGGCAACCTGCGCTATGCCAAGACGGCCAGGAACTTTAACCATATCATGGCCACGGCGGCCAGGATTACCATCGCCGAGGTCGAAAATTTGGTCGAGGTCGGGAAACTGGATGGCAACGATGTGCATACCCCCGGGATATACGTGCACCGGATGATCAAGGTGCCGCGGCCTCATTTTGCCATAACCATAGACTAGCAGGAAGGATGATGTAAATGTCTCAAGAGGTGAAGTTGAAGGGGCTATCGAGGGAATTAATCGCCCTGCGGGTGGCTAACGAACTTGAAGATGGCACCTATGTTAATCTGGGTATCGGCATACCGACCCTTATCTCGGACTGGATTGAAGGTAGGGATATCACGCTCCAGTCGGAAATTGGCATGCTCAAGACAGGACCGCTGGCCACCGGCGACGATATCGACCAGGACCTGATTAACGCCAGCTGCCAGGCGGTGACGGCGATGCCAGGCACTTCATATTTCGATATTGCCGAATCGTTCGGGATGATACGCGGCGGGCACATTGATGTGGCGGTCATGGGCGCTCTGCAGGTCAACGAGCGCGGCGACTATGCGGGCTGGTCCAACCCGGCCCGGGGCCTGTTCGTGGGCAACATCGGCGGGTCGATGGACCTGTGCGCCGGTGCCAGAAAGCTGTACATCGCGATGGAACACACCACCCGGGATGGCGAATATAAGGTCGTCAAGGAGCTATCATATCCGGCCACCGCTATGGGTAAAGTGAGCATGCTGTTCACCGACCTCGCGGTGATAGAAATTACCCCCAAAGGGATGGTCCTTAAAGAGGTCTTCCCCGGCCTGACGCCGGAAGATATCCAGTCGGTCAGCGAGCCGAAGCTGATTATTCCTAAGGACCTCAAGGAGATGGAGCTTTAAGCAGCTTTTAACGCTTTCAGGTCTAAAGCGGAAGGGAAGCGTCAAAGCTTCCCTTTTTTGTTTTATTCAATTAAGATGGGGTAATGAAAATGGAAGAAATATTAATCGCTCCGTGCGGGATGAACTGTGCCGTGTGCAGCGCCTACCTGGCAAGGCAGTACGACCTGAAAAAACAGGGCATCATGAGGATGTACTGCGCCGGTTGCCGCCCGCGGGGCAAGAACTGCGCTTTCATGAAGAAGGCCTGCGAAAAACTGGGCGAGGGGCTGGTAAAGTACTGTTTTGAATGCGATGAGTTCCCGTGTCGCAGGCTGAAACACCTTGATAAGCGCTACCGGACGTTTTACCACATGAGCATGATAGAAAACCTGAAATATATTAAAGAACACGGCATGAAAGTATTTCTGGAAAAAGAAGCGGAAAAATGGCGCTGTCCGGAATGCGGTGGCGTGATCTGCTGCCATAACGGCATCTGCTTCAACTGCGGACTGGAGAAGTTGAAAAACAAGAAAAGAAGGTACCGGTGGGAGGATGACTAGTTAATGCGCCTCTGCTATAATTCTTTACATATAGATAACGGGTGAGTATTTATCGGAGGAATAAAGTGGCTGACAAACTTAAGGTGGGTGTGCTGGGGGCTACCGGGATGGTGGGGCAAAATTATTTAAGACTGTTGAGTGACCATCCGTGGTTCGAGGTGGTGTACCTGGCGGCATCGCCGAACTCGGCGGGGAAAAAGTACGCCGATGCCGTGGCGGGACGCTGGCACATGGAGGACGATATCCCGGCCAGGTTTAAGGATATCGTCGTCGAGGACGCCGGTAAAGTGGACCGGGCGGTGGGGAAATGCCGGCTGGTGTTCTCGGCGGTGGAGATGGACAAAAAGGCCATCCTCGCTATCGAGGAAGAATACGCGGCGCAGGATTTTGCCGTCGTTTCCAACAACTCGGCGCACCGCCAGACGCCGGACGTGCCGGTCATGGTGCCGGAAATAAACGACAGCCATCTGGATATCATACCCGCGCAGCGGCAACAGCGTGGCTGGAAGCAGGGGCTGCTCGTCGTCAAGCCGAACTGCAGCATCCAGAGCTACATGATACCCATCTATGCCCTGATTAAGGCCGGTTACCCCATCGAGAGCATGATTGTAGCTACCATGCAGGCCGTGTCCGGCGCCGGCTACCCCGGTCCGGCCTCGATTGACCTGATTGATAATGTCCTGCCCTCGCTCGCCGATGAGGAAGATAAATCGGAGGTGGAGCCGCTGAAGATACTGGGCAGGGTGGAAGGGGGAAAAATCGTCCCCGATGGTAGCATCAGGATTTCCGCGCACTGTAACCGCGTAGCCGTTTCCGATGGTCATACCGCCTGTTGCAGTATCAAGTTCGCCGGCAGGAAACCGGCCCTGGACGAGGTCATTAAAATCTGGCGGGATTTCACGGCGCTGCCCCAGGAACTGAAGCTGCCAACGGCGCCGGTGCCCCCCATTATCTACCGCGATGAACCGGACCGCCCTCAGCCCCGCATCGACCGGGACGCCGGTAACGGCATGGCGATAACCGTAGGACGGCTGCGCCCGTGCAACGTTTTCGATTACCGCTTCGTTGGCCTGCACCATAACACCGTCAGGGGCGCCGCCGGCGGTTCTATCCTGACGGCGGAGCTGCTGCTGGCCAGGGGGTTCCTGAAATAGGGGTATAATAAAAAGAAAAATGAGGGGCTTCTGCCAAGAAGCCCCTTTTTATTAACGTTCTGGCTCCCGAGGTTGGACTCGAACCAACGACCAAGCGGTTAACAGCCGCCCGCTCTACCGACTGAGCTACTCGGGAATATTCGCAGGAATCCTAAATATTATCTCTTTTTCACGCCTGCAAGTCAAGTTGGCTGCATTCGTGTTTCAAAGCTGGTATAATAGGAAATGAGTATAGCATTAGGAGAGGTATTTATCATTGCCCTTAAGTGATAGAGATTATATGAGGCGTACTCCCCGGCCGGCACGGCGTTCCTGGGGGCTCCGGGGTTTCCGCCTGTCCAGCCTCAACCCTGTTTGGCTGCTCATCATTGTAAATTTTGTCCTGTACCTGGTGACAATAGCCTGGGGCAGGGGAATTCTGGATATCGGCGGTTTTCGCTACGCCATTTATAAGATGCACTATTATCTGGGGCTGATACCGGCCATTGTCGAGCAGAGACCGTGGACCATGCTGACCAACATGTTCGTCCATGCTGAATTCTGGCACATCTTCATGAATATGCTGTTTCTGTACTTCTTCGGTTCCTCCCTGATAAGAATCACCGGCACCAAGAAGTTCCTGCTGGTCTATTTTCTGGGTGGTATTGTAGGTAACATATTTACTCTGCTGGTGAGCTGGTCATCGGTGATACCGGTGGTGGGGGCTTCCGCCGCGGTCTATTCCCTGGCGGGCACTCTGGTGGTATTGGTGCCCAACGCCAGAGTTGCTCTCTGGGGTATTCTGCCCATGCCTTTCTGGGCCTTTATCGGGATATTCTTTGTCCTGCTGGCGTTACCGCCTTTCGTTGATATCAGCGTCGCCTGGCAGGCCCACCTGGGCGGCCTCATTACCGGGCTCGTGGCGGGGTATATTTTCAGGAAGAGCGGGCGTTATTATTACTACTACCGGTAGCTGTCGGCGGTCAGCCGAAGGGACGGGGGACGGAAACCTTTTTCAGCTTGACTTTTACGCTTACCGTATCTATAATACTTAGGTTACTGTTTGTTGAAATCATACGTTGTTTATAGTGCCCGAGTGGCGCAATGGTAGCGCAACCGACTTGTAATCGGTAGGTTGAAGGGTTCGAATCCCTCCTCGGGCTGGTTTTAGAGCTGTGGGTCTTACGCGGAGGGATGCCGGAGCGGCCAATCGGAGCAGACTGTAAATCTGCCGCCCTAAGGGCTACGCAGGTTCGAATCCTGCCCCCTCCACCATAATTCAAGCCGAATAAAATAAAATAGTATAGACAAATAGTCATAATAATCTGTATAATTAAACCGACGCCCACATAGCTCAGTCGGTAGAGCACATTCTTGGTAAGAATGGGGTCATCGGTTCGAATCCGATTGTGGGCTCGGAAAAAAGGGAGGATGAAATGGCAAAGCAAAAATTTGACAGGACAAAACCGCATGTAAACGTGGGCACCATCGGTCATGTTGACCACGGCAAGACGACCCTCACCGCAGCGATGACGCTGGTATTATCCAAGCAGGAGACTAATACCCAGTTCCGTGCCTTCGATAGTATCGATAATGCCCCGGAAGAGAAATCCAGAGGCATGACCATTGCCATTGCCCACGTGGAATACGAGACAGCCAAGCGGCACTACGCCCATGTGGACTGTCCCGGACACGCTGACTTTATTAAAAACATGATTACCGGCGCCGCCCAGATGGATGGTGCTATACTGGTCGTCAGTGCCCCGGACGGCCCCATGCCCCAGACCAGGGAGCATGTCCTGCTGGCCCGCCAGGTGCTCGTGCCTTACATCGTCGTCGCGTTGAACAAGGTTGATGCGATGGAAGACGAAGAGCTCCTCGAACTGGTGGAAGTTGAAGTCAGAGAATTGCTGACCAAATACGAGTTCCCGGGTGACAAGACCCCCATCGTCAGGGTAAGCGCCCTCAAAGCCCTGGAATGCGGCTGTGCCAAGCCGGACTGCAAATGGTGTGGGCCCATCCTCAAACTGATGGATGCCGTCGACGAGTATATTCCCATACCGCAGCGCGCCAAAGACCAGCCCTTCCTGATGCACGTGGAAGACGTCTTCAGCATCAAGGGGCGGGGCACGGTACCCACCGGCAGGGTGGAGCGCGGTATGATTAAGGTCGGCGAGGAAGTGGAAATCGTCGGTCTCCACCATGAACCGCGCCGCGTCACCGTTACCGGTCTGGAAATGTTCCACAAGACCCTTGACCAGGCCGAGGCGGGCGATGCTGTCGGCGCGCTGTTGAGGGGTGTCGAGCGTGAGGATATCGAGCGCGGCATGGTGCTGGCGGCCCCGGGCTCCATCAAGCCCCATACCTACGCCGAGGCCCAGGTCTACGTCCTGACCAAGGACGAAGGCGGCCGGCACACCCCGTTCTTCAACGGCTATAAGCCCCAGTTCTATATCCGCACCACCGATGTCACCGGTACCATCGAACTGCCGGAAGGCGTCGAGATGGTCATGCCCGGCGATAATATCAACATGAAGATGAAGCTGATTTACCCCGTGGCCCTGGAGAAAGGTCTACGGTTTGCTATTCGTGAAGGAGGCAGGACGGTAGGTGCCGGCACCATAAGCCGCATCATAGAATAAACTATGGCCAAGAAAGCTGAAGCCAGGGGTGTGATATACCTTGCCTGTACCGAATGCAAGGAGCGGGTCTATACCACCAGTAAAAACAGGAAAAACGATACGCAGCGTCTGGAGCTGAATAAATATTGCCCCCGCTGCCGTACGCACCGGACGTTCCGGGAGGCAAAGTAGGGCCACGTTGCCCTTGAGGGTGGACTAGCAGCGATGACACAACCGGCGGTTGCCAAGAAAAAGGGTTTCCGGCTCTTTAACTATATCGGCGAGATTGTTAACGAGCTGAAAAAAGTGGTCTGGCTCTCCCGGAGGGAGGCGGCCTACCTGACGGGGCTGGTGCTGCTGGTGACCATCATTGCAGGTATTGTCCTGGGGGCCCTGGATTACGGTTTCTCCGCCCTGGTGGATAAGATATTCACAGGCAGATGAGGGCCGCCTCCGGAAGGATAGAGTTCATTTAATGGGCGCGATATTCACTGTTTCCCCCGGCAAAGCTGGTAGCGAGGTTAGCTATGGCCGATAATGACAAGAAGTGGTATGTGATTCATACCTATTCCGGGCATGAAGAGCGGGTCAAGAAGAACCTGGAACAGCGCATCAAGTTTATGGACACCAGCACCGAAATCGCCCAGGTGGTGATACCTACCGAGGAAGAAATCGAGGTCAAGGGCGGGCGGCGGCGCACGGTGACCCGGAAGATACTGCCCGGTTATGTCCTCGTCCAGATGAAGATGGATGAGAATACCTGGAGCGTCGTGCGCAACACCCCGGGCGTCACCGGTTTCGTGGGGAGCGGCAACACCCCCACCCCTTTGCAGGAGAAGGAAGTCGGCGAGATATTGAAGCAGATGTCCGCCGAGGCCCCCAAGGTCAAGGTCGGCTTCCGCAAAGGGCAGAGCATCAGGGTGACCGACGGCCCGTTTATCGATTTCGTGGGCGTGGTGGACGAGATTAATACAGAAAAAGGCAAAGTCAAGGTGCTTCTCTCCTTATTCGGCCAGGAAACGCCGGTGGAGCTTGACTTTTTACAGATAGACAAACTGTAATGTAAACTAAAAATGTCATTCCGTACTTGATACGGAATCCAGGTGGGGTGGAGTGTCTGGATTCCCGCTTTCGCGGGAATGACGGTGGCCAAGGGAGAAAAAGTAAATGGCAAAAAAAGTAAAAACAGTCATCAAGTTACAGATACCGGCCGGACAGGCCAACCCGGCCCCGCCGGTGGGCCCGGCGCTGGGCCAGCACGGGCTTAACATCATGGCCTTCTGCAAAGAGTACAACGAAAAGACGGCCAGCCAGGCCGGTGCCATCATACCGGTGGAGATAACCGTTTATGAAGACCGGTCGTTCACCTTCGTCACCAAGACGCCGCCGGCCTCGGACTTGCTCAAGAAAGCGTTGAAGCTGGAAAAGGCGAGCGGCCGGCCCGGGCATGAGGTGGCCGGGACACTGACGCGGCAGCAACTCCGCGAGCTCGCCGAGCTTAAGGCCAAGGACCTGAATATCAAGAGTATCGAAGCGGCGGAACGCATTATCGCCGGCACCGCCCGCAGCATGGGTATCAAGGTGGAGTAATATGGTCAAACACGGAAAGAAATATCTGGAAGTTGCTAAAGAAGTTGATGCCGCCAGGGCCTACCCGCCGGATGAGGCCGTGGCCCTGGTCAAGAAGACCGCCCGCGCCAAGTTCGACGAGACGGTGGAGCTGCACCTGCGCATGGGACTCGACCCGCGTAACGCCGCCCAGCAGGTAAGAGGGGTGGCCCTGCTGCCCCACGGACTGGGTAAAAAAATACGGGTGCTGGTCTTCGCCCAGGGCGAGGCGGAGAGGGTGGCCAAGGACGCCGGCGCCGATTTCGTCGGCGGGGACGACATCATCAAAAAGATTGAAGAAGGCTGGATAGATTTCGATACGGCCATCGCCATACCGGAGATGATGGGCCGGGTCGGCAAGCTGGGTAAAATCCTGGGCCGGCGCGGCCTGATGCCCAATCCCAAGGCGGGTACGGTCGTCGCCATGAACGATTTGCCCCGGGTCATCGAGGACGCCCGCAAGGGCCGTGTTGAATACAAGCTCGACCGCACCGCCATCATCCACGTGCCGCTGGGGAAGGTCAGCTTCGAGGCCAGGGCGCTGCTGGACAACCTGACGGCGATTATCGAGGCGGTGGTCAAGGCCAAGCCGAGCGGGGCCAAGGGCCAGTACGTTAAAAGCGCCTTCATCACCACCACCATGGGGCCGGGCATCAAGCTCGACCTTTCGAGCGCGCTGGCGCTTAGTGCAGCATAAGTCAGGATAAATTATAAGGTGAGTTTAAGAGGGGCTGAAAAAGCCCCTCTTTTGGTTTGTCATTGCGAGGAGCGAAACGACGTGGCAATCCCGTGAATTGATTAAAGATGATGATAGAGATTGCCGCGCCTCCGCCTACGCTTAAGCTACGGCGGATGGCTCGCAATGACGGCAGGATAAGGACTGAAAGGCCCCTCTTTTTGTTACTTTACTATAATTCTTACTTCTTAATCATATCAGTTACCGGAACGTGGTGGTATTTCTTTTGCTAGTATGAATGTCATTTTAAAACTCTATTGTTTATTCAATTTTTCAAAGGATATCCTTAATTCATTCCTCATCTGTTCAGCTTTATCAGTTCCAGCAATGATACTTATGTTATGCAATTTATTATTCCCCTTAAAAACATTACCATCGAAAATTATAACACCCCCCCATTCTTCATTAAGCGTAGCAATTATTGCAGTATCAGGGGAAACACCCGTCTCAGCAACTACAGAGAGGGTACCTCCTACTTCAGCAACTAAATTTTCCCGCATTGACCAAACACTTGGTCCGTAAAAAGTGCAATTTTCAAATACTTTACCGCTTACGATTGGTTCACTATACATTGGTACTAAATCAGTAGCTCTAATATTTAAA
>CAYWZO010000069.1:0-8394 GCA_964462865.1 uncultured Dehalococcoidaceae bacterium
CGGCAGCTGCGTGACCTCGTCCAGCAGGACATGCCCGACCGGTATATAGTAAGCTGCTCCCGGCTCGATGGCCAGGGATATACCCACGAGCTTGGACAGCATCGGGTTAACGCCCGTGGTCTCGGTATCGAAGGCGAAGGTTTTAACCCCGGATAATCTGCTGGTCAGTTCATCAAGGTCTTCGGTGGCGGCCACAATGCGGTAGTCCGCTTTGGCTGGCCCGGCCTGGATATCAGTCCTTAGAGGCGCGCTCTCCGCCTCCGGCAGCCTGGGAATCAAGCTGAAAAATTCAAGGCCCCGGAAAAAATCGACCACCTGCTGGCGGTCGTACCGGCCCACCCGGCACTGCTCCAGGTCGAGCGTGACGGGCGTCTCCGTTACGATGGTCGCCAGCTCCTTGCTCCGGCGGGCGGTTGCCTCGTGCTGCGCTAACAGGTCGCGGAGGCGCGGCGGGTCAACCTCACCGATATGCTTATAGATATCCTCTACCGTGCCGAACTGCTGGATGAGCTTGACCGCCGTCTTTTCGCCGACGCCGGGGACGCCCGGGATATTATCGGAAGGGTCGCCCATCAGGGCTTTAAGGTCGGCAATGCGCTCCGGGCCGACGCCGTACTTCTCCTTAACCGCTGCCCCGTCGAAAAGCATGGTATCACTGAAACTCCTGCCGGGGCGGGGATAAAGCACCTTCACCGCGGGCGAGACGAGCTGCATGGTATCGGCATCGCCGGTGACAATGACCGTGTCCACGTTCTGCCGGCTGGCCTGCTGGCTCAATGTCCCCAGGACGTCATCGGCTTCGTATTTATCTATTTCAAAGATAGGAATATGAAAGGCTGCCACCAGCTGCTTGACCCTCTCGATCTGGCTTATCAGCTCATCGGGCGCGGGCGGGCGCTGCGCTTTGTACTGGTCGAAAAGCTCGTGGCGGAAGGTCTTGCCTTTTTTGTCGAAAGCGATGGCGATATGCGTGGGTTTCAGGTCGTTCAGTACCTTCAGGAGCATCTGGGCGAAGCCGTAGACCGCGCTGACCACCTCCCCCGTTTTCGGGACGGTCAGTGGCTTTTCCTGCCGGTACCGGGTGGGGCCGAAGGCGTGGTAGGCGCGGTGCACGATAGCGTTGCCATCGAACAGGACCAGGAGCGGATTTCCCATGACCCAATTATAACAGGGTAAGAGGATAAAATACTAAACTTTCGACCCTGATCGATATTGTCATTGCGAGCGAAGCGAAGCAATCCCCATGATGAACGTAACCCAATGATAGAGATTGCCACGGGCTTCCGCCCTCGCAATGACATCTCAATATTCAGAAATCGTTCCGATGATGGCCCTGCATGTTTTTTAAATATGAGGTATTATTATGCTCCGCTAATATAACACGGTTGCCATCATAGACAAAGCGGGTGATGGCGCCGGTGTCCATTTTAATGTTCCAGAAACGGGAGTTCTCCAGACCCAGCAACGCGCAGATGAGTACTTTAAGCACCACCCGGTGCGAGACCAGTGCCACTTTACCCTCCCCGCACCGCATCACGGCGTCCTGCAAGAAAGACATCGCCCGGTCCCGGACGCTGGCCAGGCTTTCTCCACCTGGCATCCCTACCTGTTCCGGCGTGTCCAGCCAGTCCTGGTAGAGCTCCGGGTACTTTTCTTGAACCTCAACGAGCGTCAGCCCCTGCCACTCCCCGAAATCGAAATCAATGAGGTTCTCTATGGTATTAACTTCGATATTTTGCGGGCGAGCGACGGCCCCGGCGGTCCTGACCGCCCTTTTCAGTGGGCTGGTATAAATAAAGTCAATTTCCTCGCTGCTTAAATACTCACCGAGCTGCTCCGCCTGCCGCAGCCCCGTCTCGTTCAGGTCGACGTCGGCCCGCCCGCGGAAGATATTTGATGCGTTCCACTCCGTCTCGCCGTGCCTTATCAGGATTATTTCCGTCATGGCAGGCTATTTCTCTTCCACCTTCTCCACCTCGATGGTGCACTCGGTCAATAGCGCGGCGGCCGCCCCGATGGCCGCCAGCACCGGCGCCGCCAGGATGCCCACCACCGCCACCGGTGCCCCGATGGAAAGGGGAATCTCGATGATTGTCCTGCCGTCGTGTATCAGGCGTACCCGCCGGATATTGCCTTCGTGGACAATTTGCTTGACCTTTTCCACTACCCTGTCACCGGAGACCGTGAACTTTTCACTCGCCATACGCACCTCCCGATAACTGCATCTTAGACGGGCGCGTTATCTAGTGTCAAGTTACCCCCTGTTGAATATTTTAATTTTCATGATATACTGGTGGCATACAGGAGGTCTGGCTTGAACAGCAAAGATCTGCTTTCCATCTCCGACCTTAGCGGAGAGGATATACGCCGGCTGATAGCCGCCGCTATAGATATGAAAGCCGGGGGCTGGAGTTCCAGGTTAAGCGAAAAGATCCTGGCCCTCCTCTTCGAAAAACCTTCGCTGCGGCACCGCGCCAGCTTCGAGGTCGCCATGCGCCAGCTCGGCGGGCAGTGCATCTACCTGTCGCCGGCGGAGGTCGGCCTCGGCCAGCGCGAGTCAACAGCCGATGTCGCCCGCGTGCTTAGCGGCTATGTCGATTGCATCGCCGCCCGCACCTTCTCCCACCAGACGCTGGAAGAACTGGCCAGGTATTCACGCGTGCCCGTGATTAACTCGCTTTCCGACCTGGAACACCCCTGCCAGGCCCTGGCCGATTTGCTGACCATCTATGAAAAGAAAGGGGAGCTGGAAGGCCTGACCCTGGCCTTCATCGGCGACGGCAATAATGTCGCCAACAGCCTGCTGCTGGCCGCCGCCCTGTGCGGGATGAACTTCAGGATGGCCTCACCCGCCGGCTATCAACTCAAGGAAAATACCCTCAACCTGGCCCGCGACTATGCAACGGAGAGCGGCGGCTCCGTATTTTGTACTCAAGACCCGCGTGAAGCCGTCGCCGGCGCCGATATCGTTTACACCGACGTCTGGACGAGCATGGGGCAGGAAAGCGAGGCCGAAAAACGCCGCCAGGCCTTCGCCGGCTACCAGGTCAATAAAGAACTGCTGGCCCTGGCCAGAGAATATGCAATATTTATGCACGACCTGCCGGCCCACCGCGGCGGGGAAGTGACCGATGACGTGATGGACGGCCCGCGTTCCGTGGTCTTCGAGCAGTCGGAGAACAAGATGCACATGCTCAAGGCCCTGCTGGTGGATATCCTGGGCGGCCTGGAGATATCTATGTCTGATTACAGATAATTTGCTACAAATCCTTCTATAATACATAACAATTCATGAAAATCAGCACTAAATTAATCTTTTCACAGGGGAGTAAAGCGATTTGACCAAGCCCGTCGTCGCCATCGTGGGCCGGCCCAATACCGGTAAGTCCACCATCCTCAACCGGATAGTGGGCAAGCCGCAGGCCATCATCGAGGACCTGCCAGGGACCACGCGCGACCGCAACATGGCGGATGTCACCTGGCAAGGGGTCGACTTTACCATCGTAGATACGGGAGGCCTGGACCTGCTGCCCGTCAGCTCGATAGCCCGAGGCGTCAAGGCGCAGGTGGAAACGGCTATCGGCGAGGCCAGGGTCATCCTCCTGCTTGTCGATGCCAGAGACGGGGTGACGCCGAGCGACCTGGAGATAGCCGACCGGCTGCGTAAAGTCGGCAAGCCCCTGATAGTAGTGGCTAACAAAGCCGATAATACCCGGCTCGAGACCGAAGCTCTGGAGTTTTACGAGCTCGGTCTGGGAGAACCCTTAGCCGTCAGCGCCCATCACGGCCGCGGTGTCGCCGAGATGCTGGACAGGATTATTGAATTACTGCCGCAGGCACTCCCCGACGCGATGGAGGCGCCGGAGGCCATCAAAGTCGCCATCGCCGGCCGGCCCAACGTCGGCAAGTCAATGCTGCTTAATGCCCTGGTGGGCGAAGAACGCGCCATCGTAGACGAGAGACCGGGCACCACGCGGGACGCCGTGGATACGCTACTTGACTTTCAGGGGCAAAATGTGCTACTTATTGACACAGCCGGAATCAGGCGGCGGGGGCGGGTGCAGCGCGGGATAGAACGTTACAGCGTTGCCCGGACGCTGCGGGCCATCGACCGGGCGGACATCGTGCTGATGGTACTGGATGCCGCCGAGATAGCCACCGCCCAGGACACCCATATCGCCGGGTACATCCAGCAGGCCGCCAAAGGTATTGTTATCATCGTTAATAAATGGGACCTGGTAGAAAATAAAGATGTATCGGCATGGCACAAACTCATTAAAAACAGCTTTAAATTTGCTTCTTTTGCCCCGATATTATATACTTCGGCTAAATCAGGACAGGGAGTGGACAGGATAATGCCCGAAGTCTGCCACGTCTACCGGGAGAGGCTGAAAAGGATACCCACCTCGGCGGTCAACAGCGTTATCCAGCAAGCGGTAGCCTCCCATGTCAGGCCCAAGGATAAGGGCAAGGAACTCAAGGTCTTTTACACCACCCAGGCAGATGTCAACCCTCCAACCTTCGTCTTTTTCACCAATGATACCAGACTGGTACACTTTTCTTACCGGCGTTTCCTGGAAAACAAGCTCCGTCAGGCTTACCAGTTTACCGGCACGCCGTTACGCTTAATCTTTAAAACTAGGGGTGAACCATGATAGCAGTGCTGTATATAGCTGCGGTTTTGGTTGGTTATCTCCTTGGTTCTATTCCTTTCGGACTATTAATCGGCAAGGCCTTCTCCGGGGAGGACGTCCGACAGATAGGGAGCGGGAAGATAGGCATGACCAACGTCATGCGGACGGCAGGCAAGAAAGCGGCAGCCCTATCCCTCCTTCTGGACATGGCAAAATCGGCCTTTGCGGTACTTTGCGCCCATTTTATCTTCAGCAGCGCGTACGCAGAATCCATCGGCGCGACCTCCTGGAGAGAAAGCGCCATGGTGCTGGCAGCGCTGGCTGCGATATGCGGGCATGCCTGGTCGGTCTTCCTCAAGTTCAAGGGCGGGCGCGGGGTGGCTACTTTCATCGGCGGTCTACTGGTCATGTACTGGCAGGCGGCGGTCATCGGCGGCATTCTCACCCTTATCATCGGCTTCAGGACCAAGTATATGTCCATGGGTTCCATCATCGGGGCGGTGACCGCTTTTATCATTTTAATGGCTTTCAGCATCCTGCGAATTGATTTTCTCGGGCCTTATCCCGCTTTCGTCTATGTACTCTATGCTATGACCGGCGCTATTTTCATCTACGTGATACACCGGGATAACATCATCCGACTTTTCAACGGCACCGAACGGAAAATCGACGAGAACTCAAAATAATTAGGCCATTTTTGTCCACCAACGATAAACAAACAGCCCCGCCGGTTTAACGACCGATCTTCTCCCACGACCGGCACGGCGGTGAGTTAAAACCGCGTGAGTACGGCGTATCATGCAGAAAATCGCCATTATCGGCACCACCACCTGGGGAATGACGCTGGCCTGCCTCCTTGCCAATAAGGGTCTGGATATCAGGTTATGGGCCCGGACCGAGCCGGAAGCGGACAGCCTCCGTAAAAATGGCCCCGACCCCGCCCGTTATCCCGAAATTACACTCCCGCGGCAAATATTGATTACCTCCAACGCCGCCGCGGCGATGGCCAAAGTCAACGCGGTAATCCTGGTGGTGCCCTCGCCGACGATGCGGCAGAACATCTCCCAGGTAGCTGGCTACCTCACCAGAGCAACCCTGGTGATAAGTGCCGCCAAAGGGCTGGAGACAGGCAGCAACAAGCGTATGTCCCAGGTAATCGCCGAGGAGGTAAGTCCCCGCTATCATGCCAATATCTGTGTGCTTTCAGGGCCCAACCTGGCACGGGAGATAATCCGCCAGCTGCCTGCAGCCGCCGTGCTGGCCGCTGCAGATAAAGGGATTGCCAGAAAGGCCCAGCGGCTGCTCACCTGCCCCAATTTCTGCATCTTTACCAATACCGATGTCATCGGGGTGGAACTGGGGGGCGCCCTGAAAAACATCATCGCCCTCGGAGCCGGTATCGCCGACGGGCTGGGCTACGGCGATAACGCCAAGGCCGCTTTTATCACGCGCGGCCTGACCGAAATTTCCGCCCTGGGCACGGCGCTCGGCGCCAACCCGCTCACCTTCGCCGGTCTGGCCGGTCTGGGCGACATCATCACCACCTGCGCCAGCCCGCTAAGTCGGAACCATTACTTCGGCACCCAGCTGGCCCAAGGCCACAAACGCGGGGAGATCCTGGAAGTTATGACCGAGGTCGCCGAGGGCGTGAACACGACTCTGGTGGCCAGAAACCTCGCCCGGCAACTGGGCATAGAAATGCCCATCACGGAAAAGATATACAACGTGCTTTATGAGGACGCCGATTGCCGGCAGGCGGCCATGGAACTGATGGGCGGCAACACCCGGCACGAACTGTCCGGACGGCGGTGGCAGCTGTTCTCCCGCTTCCGGAGGAGAAAAAATCCTTCAGCTACCTGATATCAGGCACCAGCCCCTTTGGGATACCCCAGGCTTTTAGCCAGTTCCTCGAACAGCCTGCGCTGCTCTTTATTCAGCGACTCGGGCGTGACCACGCGTAATACTACCAGCTGGTCGCCCCGCCCCATGCCGTGCAGACGGGGAATGCCTTTATCCTTCATTCTGAATACTTTACCGGTCTGGCTGCCGGCCGGGATTTTCAGCCTGTTCTCACCGTACAGGGTAGGCACTTCTACCTCGGTGCCCAGCGCCGCCTGGGCGAAATTGACCGGAAGCTCGTAGATGACGTTATTGCCTTCTCTGGCAAAGAACTTATGCCTGGACACAGAGATATCGACATACAAGTTGCCCGCCGGCCCGCCGCGGTAACCGGCATCGCCCTCACCGGTCATCCTGATGGTATTGCCATAATCAATCCCGGCAGGTATGCCTACCGAGATGCGCCGCCGCTGCTTCTGTAAGCCAGAGCCCTTGCATTCCGGACAGGGGTCGGTAATCAGCGTGCCTTCACCACGACACCGCCCGCAGGCTGCCGTGTTGATAAACTGGCCGAAGATGCTGCGCTGGACACGGCGTATCTGGCCGGTGCCGTTACATTCCGGACAGCGTCCGGGTTGCGTGCCCGGCCGGGAACGCGTACCATGACAGGTGGCGCAGACCTCGGTGCGGGTAATTTCGATTTCCTTCTTGGTGCCGAGGGCAGCTTCTTCGAACGAAACAGAAATCCGGGTGCGGATATCGCCACCGCGCCGCGGCGCCTGGCGGGACGCCGTGGTGGTACCGCCGAAGAAAGCCTCGAAGATGTCCCCGAAACCACCGAAATCAAATCCCTCGAAACCCCTCCCGAAGATGTTTTCGGGGCCGTTGTGGCCGAAGCGGTCATAGGAGGCGCGTTTATCCGCGTCCGAAAGCACCTCGTAGGCTTCGTTGATTTCTTTGAACTTCTCGGAAGCGCCGTCCTCCCGGTTGCGGTCGGGATGGTACTGGAAAGCCAGCTTGCGGAAGGCCTTCTTGATATCCTCGTTCGAGGCGTTGCGGGGAACCCCCAGCACCTCGTAGTAATCGCGTTTCACAACCATATCTGATTTCCTTAAAAAGGCACAGCTTCAATTCTATGATACTCGGGGGGTGAAAGTCTTGTCAACAAAGCTGGCACTCAAGTCAAGGTGCTGAAATTGTCTTAAGGCGTTTCCGTGTCGTCCGGCCGGTCTTCCCGCCGGGAGGCTTGGTCCAGGTAGCTCTGCAGTATCAGCGCCGCCGCCGCCGCATCGTACCTTGTATCACGGCCGGTCTTTCTCACGTCCTGTATCAGCTCGCGGGCGGATACGGTCGAGAGGCGTTCGTCCTGATATTCGATGGGAACTTCAAGACGACGCCTCAACGCCACCACGAAGGCTGCTGTTTTCTCTGCCTGCCGGCCCCGGCTGCCGTCCATATTCAGGGGCAGACCGGCAATCACCTTCGCCACTCCTTTTTCCCGGACGATGTCAACTATCTTCCCGATAGCAGCCAGCTCATCCGACCTGTCAATAATTAACAGCGGGCTGGCCAGGATACCCAGGGGGTCGCTTAAGGCCACTCCGATACGGCTGTCCCCGATGTCGAGGCCCATGATGCGTGTTATGTCAACCACCTACTTTATCAGGCTTTTCACCAGGCGCAGCGCTTCATCGAGCTTACTTTTATCTTTGCCGCCCGCCTGGGCGAAGTTCGGCTTGCCACCGCCGCCGCCGCCCGCCACGCGGGAGACCTGCTTGATGATATCCCCGGCGTTATAGCCCCGCTGCACCAGGTCAGGCGTCACAGCGGCGACAAATACAGGCCTATCACCAACGACAGCCCCCAGCACGATAATAGCGCTACCGAGTTTATCGCGGAGAAAATCAGCCATTTCTCTTAA
>CAYWZO010000070.1:0-7904 GCA_964462865.1 uncultured Dehalococcoidaceae bacterium
AGTCATTCGCCCAGCGGATGAAGTTCGCCCGCGTCTGGGGCTCCGGCAAGTTCGACGGCGTTATGGTCAAGCGCGACCACGTTTTGCAGGACGGGGATATCATCGAGTTGCATGTGTAGTCGCTATTATTGCTTTGTCTCCAAATATTCGCGAATTGTCTGCGCGTTCTCCAGCGCGTAGCCCGCTACATCATTATTGAAATAGATATACACCGATTCTGCTTTTTTGGATAATCCGGCTATTTTTTCCGCCCAGTCGGCCATCTCCTCGTCGGTATAGCGGCTGGAATAAAGCCCCTGGCGACCGTGAAAGCGGACATAGGCAAAGTTAGTGGTGGCGAGGAGGGGAGAAGTCAATTTAGGCATATCGAAGACGCAAAAGCCAGTGTGATAGCTACGAAGAATTTTGAAAACATCATCCTCAAACCATGACTGGTGCCGGAACTCGATGGTGTGCTTTAAATCGCGCGGCAGCTTTTGAAGGAATGCCTCCAGCCGGTCGTCGTCGCGGTGCAGGCCGGGTGGCAACTGGTAAAGGAGCGGCCCCAGTTTCTCTTTCAGGAGGCGGGCTCTTGACATAAAGTTACCGATAGCATCCTCGCAGTCTTTGAGGCGCTTGATATGGGTGATGAAGCGGCTCACCTTGACGGCAAAGACGAAATCCGGCGGCGACGAATTATACCAGTTATCAAAAGCGGCCTCCGACGGTAGATGGTAGAAGCTATTGTTCAGCTCTAACGTATTGAAATGTCCGCTATAGAACTCCAGCCACTTAGCCTTGGGTAACTTTTCCGGATAAAAGCGGCCGCGCCAGTCGTCATAGTGCCAGCCGGACGTGCCGATAAAGTATTTCATCTATTCCACGACCTTGATGGCATTCTAACACCGTTGCCCCACCATTTCCAGAGATTGACCTCCATAGCTGTATCAGATATATTTAAATTGATAACTACATGAACAGGAGAGCCCCCCGACTATGAAAATCGCTGTTCAAATTGACTTCGATGGCACCGTAACCGAGGAAGACGTGAGCTTCCTGCTACTGGACACCTACGTCGGCAGCGCCTGGCGGGAGCATCTCGAGGAATACACTTCCGGCAAAATACCGGTGGGCGCTTTCAATAAAAGGGTCTTCGGCATGATGAAGGCCGATAGACAGACCATGACCGATATGGTTCTTACCAGCCCACGCGTGAAGGTACGCCCCGGCTTCCGCGAGCTTATCGAATACTGCGCCGGGAAGGGCTATAAAATCGTCATCGTCAGCAATGGCCTGCGTTTCTATATCGAAGCTATCCTGGAAAATCTCGAGGTGGCCGGAGTCAACGGACTGGAGATATACGCAGCCAGGAACGATTTTTACCCCGGCGGTGTTAAAGTCGCCTACATCGGGCCGGACGGCACCGAGCTTGAGGCCGGTTTCAAGGAAGCCTACACTGCCGTGTTAATCAAAAGAGGCTACCGCGTTGTCTATATGGGCGACGGTGACTCGGATATTTACCCTTCGAGACTGGCGAAGTATGTCTTTGCCACCGACCAGTTATTAAAGCGCTGTAAGGCGGAAAACCTGGCGTGCTTCCCTTTCAATGACTTTTTTGAAGTTATTAAGGAATTGAAAAGACTGTCACTTAGCTAGTCTGTTTTCAGAGAAATCCCGATAGGGCAGTGGTCGGAGCCCATGACCCCGGGCTGGATGAAAGCGCCGGTCAATGCCGGCAGCAGGTTCTCGCTCACGAAGAAGTAATCGATTCTCCAGCCCACGTTCCTGGCGCGCGCCCCCGACTTCAAATCCCACCAGGTATACTGGTTCGGCTCCTGATTAAAGCGACGGAATGTATCCACGTAGCCGTGAGAGATGAACTTATCAATCCAGGCCCTTTCTTCGGGCAGGAAGCCGGAGACTTTGCTATTCTCTTTCGGGCGGGCCAGGTCGATTTCCTTGTGGGCGGTATTGACGTCGCCGCAGATGACCAGCCTCCTACCAGCGTTTTTCAAGGCATCGGCGTAATCTAAAAAGACATCGTAAAAGTCCATTTTGTAATTCAGGCGCTCCGGGCCGCTCTTGCCGTTGGGGAAATAGACATTAAAAAGCGTGAAAGAGGGATACTCGGCGATGATAACCCGGCCCTCGATGTCCAGGCCGGCAGCCCCGAAGTCGTACGTGACCTCGCGCGGCTCTTCCCTGGTAAATAAAGCCGCCCCGCTGTAGCCCTTCCTCTCCGGGTAAGCCCAGTAGGTACGGTAGTCCTTCGGCTCTTTAAATTCGGCATCGAGCTGGTCGGGCTGTGCCTTGGTTTCCTGGAGGCAGAGGATATCCGGGGACTCTTGGCTAAACCAGTCGAAGAAACCCTTGTTTTTAATCGCCCGGATGCCATTGACGTTCCAGCATAGTAGTTTCTTTTCCGGCATAGTACGCTCTCCAGTTTGCTATGATTCGTATATATTTATTATACTTTTATATAAATAACAAACGCCACTGTTTCACCATTAGCATATTATAGAACCATTAGGCAAGCCACTGCCAGCGGGCAGTACCAAACTTAAACCTGAAAGGACTGGCTTTGGAAAAAACCTTTACCAATCTTACCAACGGCGGCCCGGTGCTGGTGCATGTCCGGAACGGTAGGATTGTACGTGTACGCCCGTTAGTCTTGACTGATAAAGACGCGCCGTCCTGGAAAATAGCGGCCAACGGACGCGAGTTTTCGCCGTTTCGAAAGGCGTGCATTTCTCCGTATACCATGGCAGAAAAGGCCCGAATTTACTCGGACTTACGCCTGAAATACCCGTTAATCAGAGAAGACTTCAACCCCGGTGGCGAAAGGCACCCGGGAAACCGTGGCAGGTCCACGTACAGGCGTATCAGCTGGGATAATGCTCTGGATATCGTCGCCGGAGAAATGAAACGTATCCGCACTGAATACGGACCGGAGGCCATCATGTCGCGTGCCTCCTCGCACCATAACTGGGGCAATGTCGGCTACCGTACGTCCACGTGGGCGAGGTTCTTCAACCTCATCGGCTTTACGGATATTCTGGACAACCCCGATAGCTGGGAAGGGTGGCACTGGGGGGCGACCCATGCCTACGGCTTTTTCTGGCGGCTGGGCATGCCGGAGCAATATGATTTGCTGGAAGACGCCCTGAAAAATACCGACCTGGTGGTGCACTGGGGCAACGACCCCGACTCAACGCGCGGTATCTACGGCGGCCAGGAGTCGGCACAATGGCGTAACTGGCTGCGCGAACTGGGGATAAAGCAGATATTCATCGATCCTTTCTGCAATTATACGGCCGCTATCCTGGCGGATAAGTGGATCGCGCCTCGTCCCGGCACCGACGCTGCCCTGGCCGAGGCCATTGCCTACGTGTGGCTGACCGAGGGTACCTACGACCAAGAATACATCGCCACGCACACGGTCGGCTTCAAGGAGTTCAAGCAGCACATCCTGGGAGATAACTATACGCCGGAGTGGGCGGCGGAGGTTTGCGATGTACCGGCCTATACTATCAGGAGCCTGGCGCGGGAGTGGGCACAAAAGCGCACCATGCTGGCCGCTGGCTCGCGGGGCGGCCAGTCGGGCACCTGCCGTCAGGCCTACGGGACAGAATGGGCGCGGCTGATGGTACTGCTCCAGACCATGCAGGGTCTGGGCAAACCGGGCGTGAATATCTGGGGCACGACCATGGGTCCGCCTTACAATGCCAAGTTCGAATTCCCCGGCTATAGCTCCTTCGGGCCGAGTTTCTTAAACGGTCTGGCTGAATATCAGGTGGAAAACCCGGTGAAGCAGCGTATCTACCGGCTGCTGGTGCCGGAGGCCATACTGAATCCCCCCATCAGCTGGCTCGGTGAGACTTTCTGCGGGCAGTCGCTGGAGCAGCAGTTTGTCCCCTTTACCTATCCGGCGCCCGGCTGCTCTGAAGTAAAGATGTTCTACCGCTACGGCGGCTCGTTCATGGGCACGATGACCGCCACCAACCGCTGGGCCAGGATGTACCAGAGCCCGAAGCTGGAGTTCGTGGTGAACCAGGACTGCTGGTGGTGCACGGAAACGGGCTTCGCCGATATCATCCTGCCGGCCTGCACCAACTTCGAACGCAATGACATCGGCGAATGGGCGAATACCGGCGGCTATACGCACCACGGCTCCAACGCCTGCAACCACCGGTTCATCGTTTACCAGCAGAAATGCATCGAGCCGCTCTACGAATCGAAGTCCGATTACCGGATATTCACCGAGCTCGCGGAGCGTCTGGGCGTTGCCGAAGAGTTTACCGAGGACAATACCGAGGAAGACTGGATTGAGAAGGCCTATAACTTATCGGATTTACCCAGATATGTGTCTTTCGATGACTTTAAGGAAAAGGGATATTTCATCGTGCCGATGCCGCAGAATTACCAGCCGACTCCCGGCCTGCGCTGGTTCTACGAAGGACGTACCTGCGATACACCCGATCACTTTAATCCCAAACGTTTATCGAGTCGGGGCAAGGAACTGGGTACCTACAGCGGGAAAATCGAGTTCGTCTCACAGAGTTTGAAGAAGCATTTGCCGGATGACGATGAAAGGCCATTGCTGCCGCGCTATATCCCCAGCTGGGAGGGTTATAACTCGGCAGCGGCGAAGAAATATCCCCTCCAGCTTATCTCACCCCACCCCAGGTACAGCTTTCATACGCACCACGATGCCAATACGAGCTGGCTGGCCGAGATACCGGGGCACCGTGTCCGCAAGGACGGCTATGACTGGCACCCGGTGCGTTTGCACCCCTCGGACGCTGCCGCGCGAGGCATTAAGAGCAGGGATATCGTCCGGCTGTATAACGACCGCGGTTCGGTATTGTGCATCGCCGAGGTTACGGAGAGGATGAGGCCCGGGGTGGTGCATTCTTACTACGGCTCCGGCAAATATGACTCCCTCGAGCCGGGGAACCCGGACAGCCCGGAAAAAGGCGGCTGCGTGTCCATCCTTACCCCGGACCGGATGATCTCGAAGAACGTGCCGGGCATGGCGCCCAACTCGTGTCTGATAGAAGTAGAAAGGTGGGAAGAACATGATTGAGTCTGAAACAAACCACGGGATAAAGACATTGATTCTTTACTGGTCGGCCACCGGGAATACCGAGAAAGTAGCCGGTGCGATTCAAAAAGCCCTGCGGAGCGAGGAGATTGAACCAATAGTTAAGAAGATAGTCGAGGCAGAGGGAGAGGAACTCTATGACTATGACCTGGTGTTCCTCGGTTCGCCGTCATACCAGTTTCTGCCGCCGGAGCCGGTCCGGGACTTTATTAAAAAGAAGATGAAAATATATGGGGAACGGGGAGATATCAAACTGGGCGCTCCCGTTATTCCTGGTAAGACGGCGGTCGTGTTCTGCACCTATTCCGGCCCGCACACCGGCGTCAACGAAGCCAGGCCTGTCGGCGAGTACCTGGGGCAGTTTTTCGAACATCTTGGCTTCAGCGTAGCGGCCAAGTGGTATACGGTCGGTGAGTTTCACGGACGCGAAGAACTAAGCACTAAAGGTAAGCTGGGGGACATCCGGGGACGCCCCAATCAGCAGGACCTCGCTGAAGTGGAAAGTAACGTTATCCGGCTAATCAAGTCGTTAAGGTAGGCCCCGGAGGTACCGTACGAGTTGAGAAGGCTGGAGCGGAAGACGGGATTCGAACCCGTGACCTCCTCCTTGGCAAGGAGGCATTCTAGCCGCTGAACTACTTCCGCCCGGCCAGTTATATGGTGCCGAGGCCCAGAATCGAACTGGGGACACGCGGATTTTCAGTCCGCTGCTCTACCAACTGAGCTACCTCGGCGCGATAGCTATATTTTACTTTAGATAGGGATGGCAGTCAAGGAAAAATAAGACTCGTATATTGACACCTCCCCTCACCATATGTAAAGATATATCGTTATATATGTCTGCACTACAGACCACCCCCGCGGAAAAGCCCCGCCGTAAAGTCTTCGGCCTGCACCCCAATATCTTCTTCCTGGGGCTGGTCAGCCTCTTCACCGATGTCTCCTCGGAGATGATTTTCACCATCATGCCCCTCTTCGTCTGCAACGTGCTGGGGGCCAGCGCGCTGGTCGTCGGCCTCATCGGCGGGCTGACCGAGGGCTTCGACGCCATCTTCCGCATCTTCTCCGGCCGCATCTCCGACCGCATTAAAAAGCGCAAGCTGCTGGCGGTGCTGGGCTACGGCTTTTCCACCGCCGTCAAGCCCTTCATGTACATCGCCACCACCTGGGGCGCCGCGCTGGCCGTCCGTTTCGGCGACCGCCTCGGCAAGGGCGTCCGCACCTCACCCCGCGACGCTCTGGTGGCCGATTCTGTCGAGCCGGGACAGCGGGGCAAGGGCTTCGGCATCCACCGCGCCATGGACACGTCCGGGGCCGTCCTGGGCCTGGCCATCGCCGCCGTCATCATTTACCTGCTGCAGGGTGGCGGCCTGAACCTCACCTTGAAAACCTACCAGTGGCTGGTGCTGGTGGGAGTCATCCCGGCGGTGCTGGCCGTTATCGTGCTGCTGGTCTTCGTGCATGATAGAAAACAGAGCGCCGCGGCGGCATCGCCAGGCACGACGCAAATAAAATCCGATGCTAAATTTGATGCGCGTTTCAAGCTCTTCCTGCTGGTCATGGGCGTCTTTACACTCGGGAACTCGTCCGACTTCTTCGTTATCCTGCGGGCGCAGGACCTGGGCTCCTCGGTGCTCTATATCACGCTGATGCTCGTCCTCTTCAACGTCACTTACGCCGTTGTCTCCACACCGGCGGGCATCCTCTCCGACCGCCTCGGCCGCAAGCGCGTTATCGCCCTGGGCTGGCTGGTTTACGCCGCCGTCTATCTCGGCTTCGCGCTATCGAACAGCCTTTGGCTCACCTGGGTGCTTTTCGCCTGCTACGGAATCTACTACGGCATCGTTGAGGGGGTGGCCAAGGCGTTTGTGGCCGACCTGGTGCTCCCGGAGCGACGGGGGACAGCGTACGGCTATTACCAGGGGGTGGTAGGGCTGACGCTCCTGCCCGCGAGCCTGCTGGCCGGCTGGCTATGGGATACGGTCAGCCCGGTAACGCCGTTCTTCCTGGGGGCAGGACTGGCTTTCCTGGCGATGCTGGGGCTACTAACGCTGGTGAGGGAAAAACGATAGCGTCATTCGCTTTCACTTCATCCTGGCTCTCTGCGCCACCATCGCTTCGTCTATCGTCAAGACCTGATGTACCATGAAGTCTATATACGGGTGATATTGTTGCAGTTCTGCATACAGGTCGGCGCCATCCCCTTCGGCGATAATGTATCCCCGGTCCCCGCCGATAAAGATGCCCCAGTCAGTTATCTTACCTTCTTTCATCGCCTGATGCACCAGCTCTCCGAACTTCATGGATAACGCTCCCTGTCCTTTAGGGTCAGTCGGCCATAAGGTCTCATCTGCTTCCCAGGTCATGAAATATTTTGTCATTTTATCACTCCTTCATCCGTTTTAGAGGCCTAGTTTAGTACAATGACAGAGTATTGTCAAGAAAAAAGGACAGCTTGATTGCTGCCCTTAATATTATAAAGCTAATATTAAACCAAAATCAGGATGGTGGTATACAACTACTCCAGTACGATGTTATCAATCAGCCGCGTCTTACCGATTTTCACCGCCATGGATACCAGCGCCGGCTTCTTCATATGGTGTAAAAACTCTTTAAGCGTCACGGCATCGGCGACGCTAATATAGTGGATATCGGCCAGGGGCTCTTTGGCGATGAGCGCCTTCATCTCCCGGCGTAATTCGCCGGGGTCTTTCTCGCCACGTTGCCACATTTCCTGCGCCAGGGTCAGCGCTTTGTAAAGTACCGGGGCCGCTTGGCGCTGCGCCGGGTTGAGGTAGGTGTTCCGGCTGCTCATCGCCAG
>CAYWZO010000071.1:0-7839 GCA_964462865.1 uncultured Dehalococcoidaceae bacterium
TCACCAACGACGGCCAGAAAATGATGAATAACAACAGGTACCGGGTCACCCAAATCGACCATTCATATAACATAATCATCAGGAACAGTACGATAAAGGACGGTGGAAATAAAATCGGGACGGAATATGGCGGGGGTCTGGGATTCGAAGCAGGTGGCCACGATATTCTGGTGGAAAATAACCTCGTGTATAATCACGCAGAATTTGGCATACAAGCCGGCGTCAGCAGCCAAAGCGAATGGGATTACGACATAACAATACGGGGCAATACCATCTACAATGAGGAAGGGTACTTCGATGGTTGCGCAGGTATAAACGTCGGGTGGCATTCACACGACGTAACCGTCGAGGATAATACGGTCACTAATACTATGGTATTTCTCATCGGAACCGATGCCGATGTACATGATATTACCATCAGGAACAACCTGCTGTTTTATACTCTGGACAGCGGCTATGCCACTTTTACAGAAATACTCTCGAATTCCTACGGCGAAAGCCATAATAATGCTGTTTATAACAATTCCATGTTCCACTCATCACGCACCGCCGGGGGCGATTTCGTCGCTATCAGGACAGAGGGCGACGTTCCGAATACAGGGCATAAAATCTTCAACAACCTTTGTGTTTCTTATAACCCCGATGTTGCCTTTATAAACGACAGCAATCATGATGCCGACGACCCGAACGCACGCCCAAGCGAATTCACGTCAGACTACAACCTGTTTTATACCGTGGGTACTCCGGGGCCGTTCGTATATAGAAACGTGAAATACAATACTATCGAGGAATGGAGGGAAACGAGCGGGCAGGATATGCATTCCCTCTACGCCAATCCCCTGCTAAAAGGTATCGAAAACTACGGTAACAACACCGCCTTTACCACCGCCGGTAATGAGCTGATATCTAATCCGTCCTTTGCTGAAAACACCAATGGCTGGAACAGCTATTTCAATACCCAAGAAGGAGCATCGGGGAGTGCCAGCCGGACAACCAGCGCCGGGGAGTATGCCGCTTCACCCGGCGGGCTGAAAGTAACCTGCGATACAAACGGAAATAATGTATACGACATCCAACTATCTAATACCGTCGGTATGCCTATAGAAAGCGATAAATGGTATCTCCTATCATTTAAGGCGAAGGCAAGCAGCCGGTTCATAATGCACGATATCGGTTTTGGACAGATGCAGCCACCGTATGCCGCATATTGCTCACGAAAATTGGGCGATAATCTCGTAATAACCACAGACTGGAAAACCTACCATGTGTTTATCTTAACCAATCAAGCCGCCAGCGATGCCAGAATAATCTGGTATCTCAGTAATTCGCTGCCCGAAGGAGGAACGTTCTACATAGATGATGTTTCATTTAAACTGGCTGGCGGGTTGAATATCGCCCTGCCGGATATAGAGGACTTTGTTACCCCGGGTAATTCCCCCTGTGTCGACGCGGGGGTGACACTCGCCGATGTTACCGACGATATCCTCGGCAACCACCGTCCCCAGGGAGCGGGCTACGATATCGGGGCGTATGAGTGCCAGTAAGAGATGAAGTAAAAAGGTCTTTGATATTGTATAGACATTCATTCTGGCAAATTTCTTGTTGTTGGCAGCTTGGTGGTCTAACTGATGTGCACCACGGTGTGATTCATATCGGTCGCGATAACGCATCCTGCCTATAACAATAGTGTAACAAAGAAGTAAATAGTGTAATGGATCACTATTGTCCAGATTGTTAAGCAAGAGCTCCCTAATTCTCAGTTATGAAGGTTTGATGCCTTTATATTAAATCAACTTATTGGTTCATTAAAAATTTAGCGACAAAACAAAAATCGTCCATCGTAGGAAAGGTGACAAAGCCCACTCCTAAAGCCTTGTGAAAACTCCGACATTTAAGCTTTACGACGAAGAAAAAATGTTGTCGTTGCCCTGAGGACGGCGTGGTGGCAACAGCTTGACTGTCGCTATAACCTTGAACTGTTTCAAAGCCAGTTTGTCGTATGCTCCGTAGCTGGCCTCTTTCATAATGTCGGCATGCTTACCCATAGCTATTTAGGCAGTGAAGGCCTCGGGCACCTAGCCCCCCGTTTTCATCCAATACAGTGAAAGGTTTTATCAATAAGTTGTCAATAAACTGCTTAAAACTCATTGGGACACAAAGGTATTTTACGCTTACCCCTGCTAGCACTTAAGTTCTATTTCAAACGTAAAGTGACCCTTTGGGACACTCAACGCCAAATCCGAAGACCGATGCTCTATCCGCTGAGCTACAGGCGCCCGAAGATACAATTTTCCTTGTCCCTGCCTGATATAGATTTTTTGCTAATACTTTAAGCATAATTATGCTTTATCTATATAACTTCGTCAAACCGCCTAACTGCGGCCTCTTGTCTTACTGGTATTGAATTACTGTAGATACCAAGAGTGAGTTGTATCATGGAATGACATGATGATGAGCCTTTCCGATACTTGACAGCACAAAGACATGGCTATAGACTGTGGAAATGAAAACCCTCACCGGGAGGTTCCATCCTTATGAAGTACCAGACCCCGACATCTGCCTGATAAATCATTTCCCGATTATTTACACTATCACCTCCATGTCAGGAATGCTTACTAAAACCGCGGGAGGTATATATGGACGTACTGCTTATTGAGCTCCCTCTATTTACGTTAATGAACCTGAACACCCGGCGTGCTTATAGTATCGGATTAACAAGTCTGGCGGCCTATCTCCGTGAAGCAGGAATCGATGCTGCAATACTCTCGGCAGACACATTAGCGCCGGTATCTTCCGGTAAGTTCTTAATGTCTTCGGTACCCGAATGGTTAAAAAGAAATACTAAAGAACAGACGCTGGCAAGGAAGATCTCGGAAGAAAATACCAATAATAAAGACTTCATTGTCTGGAGGCTCCTCGCCGAAAAGGTACGCCGCCTAATGCCGCTGGCTGTCGGGATACCATATTTTTCACCGCTTAAGACTGTCACTGATAGGATTGCCACTGTAATTAAGGAGGTAAATCCGGATATTAAAGTAATTGCCGGTGCGTTTCATAGTACGTTTTGCCCTGAAGAAGTAATCCGGGACCCTAATGTTGACTTTGTCGTCAGGGGTGAGGGTGAAGTCCCCCTGTTATCTCTCATCATGGAAATCAAACAGCCTAATCCTAAATGGGAAAGAGTACCAGGAATTCATTACCGGGATGGTGACGGACAGATAAAAAGTAATCCCTCTGTAGCCCTTATCGAGAATCTGGACCAATTGCCGTTCCCTGCCAGGGACCTGGTGCTTGATTGTGATTATAATCAGTTTTCCAACCACAGTCTGATTACTAACCGCGGGTGTCCGTATAAATGTACATTTTGCGGTGATAAAAGGCTCTGGGGTGGGATAGTGCGCAGGCGTAGCGTGCCAAACGTTATTGAAGAAATTAAACTTTTGAAAAACACCTATCCAATCAACTACTTTGATATTGTTGACGGAACCTTTACTTACGATAGGGAGTATTTACGGTTGTTCTGTCAGGCTATGATAGATAATGAATTTGACGTCAGGTGGGGTTGTACGGCGCGCTATGACAATCTGGATAAAGAGCTACTGGCCCTGATGAAAAAGGCAGGCTGTTATGGCTTGTATGTCGGCCTGGAATCAGGGAGTAACAGAATGCTGGAATATATGATGAAGAAAGAAACTGTAGAACGCAGTTTGGAAGTGAGTAAAATGATATATGATAGTGGTATTATACAGGTTACTTCCGTACTTCTGGGAATGCCGGACGAAGATAAAGAAGACATTGAAAAAACACTGGAAGTGATGAGACACTATAAAACCGATTTTTTTGATGTAAATAACTATGTACCACTCCCCGGTACTCCCCATTGGGATGCTCTGAGTGAAGAAGAAAGGCAGGCTATCGACTGGCGAAAAATAGGATTTAAATCTGCTGATAGTTACTTTTCAAAACGACTGACGAAAGAAGAACTCCAGTCTTACCAGGATGAGGCAAATGAGATTGCGGAAAGTTTACGTAAAAGAAGTCTTATTCGTCTTACAGTCAAGAAAGCGGCTAATTCCGTAGCCAGGGTGTTTAGATAATCAATATGGATAACATAGACCGATGCTTTCGTGAAGCCGGGTCCGGGCTTCCCCGCCAGTGAAGTCACTGTAATCCTTAGAGAGACTCCTAAAAGCTGCCGGGCACAGGGCGTTGAGCTCTGCGCCGACTTAGAGATTCCGCCCGGGTCATGATATGGGAGTGTTTTGACAGGGGAACTGGGGTGAGTGGAGGGATTTGAACCCTCGATCTTCAGGGCCACAACCTGACGCCTTAGACCACTGGGCTACACTCACCGCGCCGCACGATACAATTATAACGAAAAAACAGGCTTCGCTTCAATGGTCTGCCTATTTTTCGGTGAACTCGACCACGGTAACACCTTCGCCGCCTTCGTCCCGGCCGCCGGCGCGGTAAGACTTCACCAGGGGGTGTTTTTTAAGCTCCCGCCGTACCTCTTCTCTCAACGTGCCCGTACCTTTGCCGTGAATTATCCTGACCTGTTTCAGACCGGAGACAAATGTGTCGTGCAGGAACTGGTGCACTCTGGGCAGGGCTTCGTCCACGGTGAGGTGGCGGAGGCGCAGTTCGCCGGGCGAAGGTGGTGCGAAATAATCTTTCTGACTCACGGTATCGCTAATACTTCCTGAACACCAGCACCGAGTTGTGCCCGCCGAAGCCAAAGGAGTTGGAAACAGCTGTTTTAACCTCCGCTTTCCGGGCCTGGTTGGGCACGTAGTCCAGGTCGCATTCGGGGTCGGGATGGGTGAGGTTTATCGTCGGCGGCAGGACGCCGTGCTGCATGGCCAGGACGGTTATCACCGCCTCGATGCTCCCCGCCGCCCCCAGCAGGTGCCCTATCATGGACTTACTGGCGGAGATGGGTATCTTTCTCGCGTGCTTCCCGAAAACGGTCTTGATGACATTGGTCTCCGTGCGGTCGTTGAGCACCGTGGCCGTACCATGCGCATTGATGTAGTCGACTGCTCCCGGGCTGACGCCGCCCCTTTCCAGGGCCAGCTTGACTGCCCTGATGGCGCTGGCACCGTCCGGTGAAGGCTGGGTAAGGTGGAAAGCGTCGCTGGTGGCGCCGTAGCCTACCAGCTCGGCGATGATGGGTGCGCTGCGTTCCAGGGCGTGGGTCTCTTCTTCCAGTATCATTATCGCTGCGCCCTCGCCCATCACGAAGCCGTTCCTTTTCGCGTCGAAGGGGCGGCAGGCCTCTTTCGGGTTTTCGTTTCTGGCGGCCAGCGCCCTGATGTTGCTGAAAGCCGCAATCACGATGGGCATCAGGGGGGCTTCCGTGCCGCCGGCGATCATCACTCTGGCATTGCCGAGACGGATGGTATCGAAGGCCTGCCCGATGGCGTCCGAACCGCTGGAGCAGGCCGCCGAAGGCGCGTAGTTGGGTCCCATCGCGCCGGTCAGCAGGGAGATCTGCACCGAAGCGGCGTCCCCGGTCATGGTGGGGGCGAGGATGGGGCTGACCCGGCCCGGGCCTTTTGCCATCAGCACCTGCCACTCGCCGGAGATGGAGAGCAGGCCGCAGACGCTGTTGCCGATGATGACGCCGGAGTCCGGGGCGACATCGGGACTGATTTTTAGCCGAGCTGATTCCATCGCCTGGAAGGTGGCGGCGACGGCGAACTGGGTGAAGCGGTCCATCCGCTGCGCCTGCTTGCGGCTGACGTACTGGCTGGCGTCGAAGCCCCTGATTTCGGCGGCTATCCTGACATCGAAATTGGTGGTATCGAAGCTGGTGATAAAGTCGACCCCTGATTTACCCGCGATCAGGGATGCCCACATCTCGGCGGTATTGAGGCCTACCGGGCTGACCGCTCCCAGGCCGGTAACCACCACCCTGGGAAACTGCCGGTGCCTGTTCGAGTTCATGAGCGGGTTTTTATTCATTATGTAGGTGCTGTGTTGTTTAATATTAGTCATAGTATAGCAGTTTAATAGGTCGGGGCACAACGGTTTTTCTACGTTGAATGACGTACTACGATATTTTTTGGCCGGAATATTATTAATTTAGAACTTGTGTTTCAATTGTTCAGCGTGGTAAAATAATGTCCGGGGGTGTTTTCATCATGCCGTCCGATGCTATTATCGTAAAAGGGGCCCGCGAGCACAATCTAAAGAATATCGATGTTGTCATCCCCCGCGACAAGCTGGTGGTCATCACCGGCGTTTCCGGCTCGGGCAAGAGCTCGCTGGCCTTCGATACTGTCTACGCCGAAGGGCAGCGCCGCTATGTTGAGTCGCTCTCCGCTTACGCCCGCCAGTTCCTGGGCCGGATGGAGAAGCCCGACGTCGACTATATCGAAGGGTTAAGCCCGGCCGTCTCCATCGACCAGAAGGGGCCGAGTAAGAACCCCCGCTCCACGGTAGGCACCGTGACGGAAATCTACGATTACCTCCGCCTGCTCTTCGCCCGGGTGGGGCATCCCCACTGTCCGCAGTGCGGCCGCGAGATTACCGCCCAGACGGTGCAGCAGATCGTTGATGCTGTCCAGAGCCTGAAGGAAGGCAGCCGCATCATGATATTAGCGCCGGTGGTCCGCGACCGCAAGGGCGAGTACCAGTCGGTTTTTCCGGACCTGCGCAAGCAGGGCTACGCCCGTGTCCGCGTGGACGGCGAGGTCCATGACCTGGCCGATGAAATCAAGCTGGAAAAATTCAAGAAGCACTCCATCGAGGTGGTGGTGGACCGGCTGGTCATCGGGCAGGGAAATGGCCACAGCCGCATCGCCGATTCCGTCGAGACCGCGCTGAAATTGGGCGGCGGGCTGGTGCTGGTGGCCGTTGCCGGCGGCGAGGAGCTTCTCTTCTCCGAGCAGTTCGCCTGCGTCAACTGCGGCGTCAGCCTGGGCGAAATCGCCCCCCGCACCTTCAGCTTCAATAGCCCCCACGGCGCCTGTCCCGCCTGCACCGGCCTGGGCTACCGGCAGGAAATCGACCCCGATCTGGTATTGAATAAGGAGCTTTCCGTCCTGGAAGGTGCCATCCGCCCCTGGGCGACGCATAACTGGTATCTCTGGCGCGTCGAGCCGCTGGCGCGGTCGCATAAATTTTCTTTGAGTACGCCGGTCAAGGAGCTGACCAGGGAGCAGCTCGACCTGCTCCTCTACGGCGAGGGCAGGGAGATGTATTCGTATCGCAACCGTTTCGGCCGGACGGTGCGGCGCTTTGACGGTTTTGAGGGGGTCATACCGACCCTCGAAAGACTGTACCGGGACACGGAATCGGAGTACTCCCGCCAGAACATCGAGCGGTTCATGGTGCTCAAGCCCTGCCTGGAGTGTAACGGACGGCGCCTTAAGCCGGAGTCTTTAGCTGTCCTTATCGGCGATAAAAATATCATGGACGTCAGCGGCATGGCGGTGGCGCAGTCGCTGGGGTGGATTGACGAAATAGACGCGAAAGTCCTGACCGAGCGCGAAAAGCTGATTGCCCACCAGATACTCAAGGAAATCAGGACGCGCCTGGGCTTCCTCAAGGACGTGGGGCTGGACTATCTCTCCACCGACCGCGCCTCGATGACGCTTTCCGGCGGCGAGTCCCAGCGCATTAGATTAGCTACGCAGATAGGCAGCGGCCTGATGGGCGTGCTGTACGTCTGCGACGAGCCGACCGTCGGCCTGCACCCCGCCGACGACTACCGCCTCATCCAGACGATGCAGCGCTTGAGGGATTTGGGCAACACGATTTTGGTCGTCGAGCACGACGAGGCCATGATGCGCGCCGCCGACCACATCATCGACCTGGGCCCCGGCGCCGGCG
>CAYWZO010000072.1:0-5526 GCA_964462865.1 uncultured Dehalococcoidaceae bacterium
TTCGTCAGCCAGCACATCGGGGACATGGAAAACCTGGAGACGCTGGAGCATTTCACCAACACGATAGAGCTTTACCGCAGGCTTTTCAGAATCAAGCCGGAGCTCATCGCCCATGACGTGCACCCTGAATATCTGCCCACCAAATACGCCAAGGAACTGGCCAGCAAAGAAAATCTCAAGCTCGTGCCGGTGCAGCACCATCACGCGCACATCGTCAGTTGCCTGGCGGACAACGGCGTCAAGGGGCCGGTCATCGGGGTGGCCCTGGACGGCACCGGCTACGGCACCGACGGCCATATCTGGGGCGGCGAGTTCCTGGTGGCCGATTATCACGGCTTCCAGCGCGCGGCCCACCTCGAATATCTCCCCCTGCCCGGCGGCGCTTTGGCTATCAAAAAGCCCTACCGCACCGCCGCCGGCTACCTCACAGCGCTTGGTCTGGAACCGGATGGAAAGCCTCTTACCGGATACCTCACTCCCACCGAGCGTTACGCTATAGAAAATCAGATTGAAAAGAAAATCAACACTCCCCTGACCTCCAGTATGGGCCGCCTCTTCGACGCCGTGTCCGCCCTCATTGGCGTCCGGGGGGTAATTCAGTATGAAGCCCAGGCCGCCATTGAGCTGGAGGTGCTCGCCCGCCGCGCCGGGCGCGTCGCCGTGGCGTACCCTTTCACCGTGATTGAACAAGACGGCATCACCATCATTAAAATCCGCGATTTGCTCGCCGCTGTTATCCGCGATTTACATCACGGTACCGCCCGGGCGGTGATCGCCGCTCGCTTTCATAACACTGTCGCCAAAATGATAGTTGAAACCTGCCAGTCCATTTCAACCGATACCGGAATCAAGCAGGTCGCTCTGAGCGGCGGGGTGTTCCAGAACCGCCTGTTGCTCGTTAAGTCTATCGCCCGGCTTGAGTCGGCGGGTTTTAAAGTATATACTCACCATCAGGTGCCCTGCAACGACGGCGGCATCTCCCTGGGACAGGTGGTGATTGCCAATTTCAACAAGGAGTAAAATATATGACTAAAAAACAATTCGGACCGCAGACCTGGCTCTACCCCGAGCCCGCGCTGCTCGTGGGCGCTAGCGTGGACGGTAAGCCCAATTTCATGGCCGTGGCCTGGGCCGGTACCGCCTGCGGCGAACCTCCGTGTATTTCCGTAGCCTTGAGGCACGCCCGGCACACGCTCAAAGGCATCCGCCAGAACATGGTCTTCTCGGCCAATATCCCTTCTACCGCTTTAGTGAAAGAAACCGATTATTGCGGCCTCGTCTCCGGCGCGAAAACGGACAAAGCCAAAGACTGCCGGTTCAAGGTATTTTACGGCCGGCTCGAAAACGCCCCCCTCATCGAGCAGTGCCCCCTCAATATGGAATGCGAGGTCCTGCACATCCTCAACCTGGGCAGCCACGCGCTGGTCGTCGGTAAAATTATCGAGACTCACGTTTCCGAGGACTGCCTGACGGACGGCCAGCCCGACGTGAAGAAGATTGACCCCATCATCTATGCCCCGCGGCCCTCCACGGCCTATTACGCATTTGGGGGAAAAGTGGCTGCTTCCTTCAGCGTGGGCAAAGAAATCAGGGACTCGGGATAATATTATGTGTCTTGCTATACCGGCGTTAATAAAAACTATCAAAGGCCAGCAGGCCGAGGTGGACATCGACGGCGTCAGGCGTGAGGTGAGCCTGCAACTGACCCCGGAAGCTAAAGTCGGCGACTACGTCCTGCTGCACACCGGCTACGCTATCAGCCTCATCGACCCCGACGAGGCCGCGGAAACGCTGAAGCTGTTAAAACAGATGGCGGGGACTGGCACTTAGATTATATGTCATTGCGAGCGAAGCGAAGCAATCCGTTATTAATATCAAAGCGATGATGGGGATTGCTTCATCATCCTTTACAGAGTGAAGGACCCCTCGCAATGACGAGTAGATAATCAATGAAATATGTTAACGAATACCGCGACCCGGAGCTGGCCAAAAAGCTCCTAGCAAGAATCCATCAGCGCTCGCGGAAACCCGCAAGGCTGATGGAGTTCTGCGGCGGGCACACCGTGGCCATCTTCAGGCACGGCTTGCGCCAGCTCCTGCCAAGCAATATAGAGATGCTCTCCGGCCCGGGCTGTCCCGTCTGTGTCACCGCCGCCGCCGACCTGGACAAAGCCATCGCCCTGGGGCAATTGCCCGGCATCATTATCACCAGCTTCGGTGACATGGTACGGGTGCCGGGGAGCCGTTCCAGCCTGCAAAAAGCCAAGGCCGGGGGCACCGACGTCCGCATCGTCTACTCGGCGCAGGACGCCCTCGCTTTCGCCCGCGATAACCCGTCCCGGTCCGTGGTTTTCATCGGCATCGGCTTCGAGACCACCGCGCCGACCATCGCCGCCTCGATTTTACAGGCGGAGCAGGAGAAGATAAACAATTATTTCGTGCTGTCCCTCCATAAAGTCTGCCCGCCCATTATGAAGGCTATCCTCGACCTGGGTGAAGTCCGGCTGGATGGCATTATCTGCCCCGGCCATGTCAGCGCTATCATCGGCTCCCGCCCTTACCGCTTCCTCGCCGACGACTATCACATTGCCTGCGCCGTCTCCGGCTTCGAGCCGGTGGATATCCTGCTCGCCGTGGATAGTCTGGTCGAACAGATTGAAAGCGGCATACCAAAAGTAGAAATAGCTTATAGACGCAGCGTCAGGCCGGAGGGCAACGCGACGGCGCTCCGCCTCATGGATACCGTCTTCGAATCCAGCGCGGCTAACTGGCGCGGTATCGGGGCCGTGCCCGCCAGCGGCTTGCAGATTAGAAAAAAGTATGCAAGATTCGATGCCGCGGAGAATTTTAATATTAAAACAGTGCCCGCCCGCGAGCCGCAGGGCTGTATCTGCGGCGCTATCCTGCGCGGCGTCAGTACACCCAAAGACTGCCGGCTTTTCCGCGTGGCCTGCACCCCGGAGCGCCCCGTCGGCCCGTGCATGGTCTCCGCCGAAGGTAGCTGCGCCGCTTATTATGAATATGGGGGAATCTCCAATGGATAAGCAACCGTCTGGACCGGATTTTGAAATCAGTCCGCCTCCTATAACGTCTGATAGAATTAAAGAGACATTCTCCACTGATGTCATTGTCATCGGAGCGGGCATTTCCGGTCTGACCGCTGCCGCTTCGGCAGCGGAAGCGGGTGCCAGGGTCGTCCTGCTGGAAAAGGGCCCGACTTTTCACCAGCGCGGACTCCATAACGCCGCGCTCTCCAGCCGTTTGCAGAAAAAGGCCGGTATAAAAGTCGATAAGGATAATGTCATCTACACCATCATGGAGTTTGCCACCTACCGGAATGACCAGCGTATCGTCAAGCTCTGGGCTGATAACTGCGACCGGGTCATGGACTGGCTGCTGGACATGGCCGATGCGTCCGGTATTGAAGTTATCATCGACCCCACCACCAAGCCCTGGTATTTCCCTAACTATCCGGTCATCCATGTTTTCCGGCCCAAGCGCCAGGAAACGCTGGCGCTGATGCTCCAGGACTACGCGCAATCGCACGGCGCCGATATAAGATTTGAAACCCCCGCCGTGCGCCTTATCCGGGAAGGGAAGGGACGCGTCAGCGGCGTCATCGCGCAAAGCGCATCGGGAGACTTTCTTAAGTTCAATGCCCTGAAAGGGGTAATACTATGCACCGGCGACTATGGCAATGATATTGAGATGGTAAAAAAATACTGCCGGCCCGCCGTACATAACCTCAAGGTCGTTTATGAGCCTGTGGTCAATACCGGCGACGGCCACAAGATGGGTATGTGGGTCGGTGCCGCGATGGATGATATTCCCCACTGCGCTATGGTCTGGGACTTCGCCACTTTCTGCGGGCCTAATTTATTTAACCTGGCACGCCAGCCGTGGCTTTATGTAAATATCGAGGGCGAGCGCTTCATGAATGAAGACCTGCCTTACGGCTACGAATGCAACCAGATGTTGCTCCAGCCGGGCAATTATGTGTGGGCGGTATGGGACACCAAGTACAGCTCGGAATGGCCGAAGATGCAGAGCCAGTGCTGCAAGAATATGGGACCACCCACATTTCTCTGGAGCGAAAAACAGCTTGAAGACGCGCTTGACGAGGGCAAAATGCTGAAAGAGGCGACCATCGACGAGCTGGCCCGAAACATGGATGTGCCTGCCGCCGCCTTCAAAGCTACTGTTTCCCGCTATAACGAACTGGCGCGCCGCGGCCATGATGACGACTACGGCAAGCATCCTGACCGCCTGACCACGCTGGAAAAACCGCCTTTCTATGCCTGCAAAATAGAGGCGCGCCGCATGGTAACTTTGAGCGGTTTAAAAATAAACACCAGGTTACAGGTTTTAGACAAGGAGAGAAAGCCGATTCCGGGTTTGTATGCGGCCGGTAATGTCTCCGGCTCGTTCTTCGGGGACTCGTACCCGACCACCGTGCCGGGACTTACGCATAGCCGGGCCTGGACTTTCGGGCGGCTGGCGGGGCTGAACGCTGCTGCGGAGAAGGCGTATGGAAGATAAAATCCTCCTCGCCCACGGCAGCGGCGGTAAGCTCATGCAGGACCTTATCGCCAGCTTTCTACCCGAGCTCGCCAACCCGATTCTGGAGCGTCTGGACGACTCCGCTGTCTTTGACGTCAGCGGGCGGCTGGCCTTCACCACCGATAGCTATACCGTCAACCCGCTTTTTTTCCCCGGCGGGGATATCGGCAAGCTGGCGGTCTGCGGCACTGTCAACGACCTCGCCATGAGCGGGGCCACGCCGCTCTACTTGAGCCTGTCCCTCATCATCGAAGAAGGCCTCCCCGTGGCCGAACTAAAAAAGATAATCATTTCCATCAAAAAAGCCGCCGCCGAGGCGAAGGTAAAAATCGTCACCGGCGATACCAAAGTGGTCAACCAGGGCGGCGCCGATAGGCTCTTCATCAATACCGCCGGCGTCGGCCTCGTGCCGGAAGGCGTTAACATCTCCGCCGCCAACGCCTGTCCCGGTGATAAAGTTATCGTCAGCGGCACTATCGGCGACCACGGCATCGCCGTCTTAAGCCGGCGGGAAGGGCTCAAGTTCGATTTGCCCGTCCCCTCCGACTGCGCCCCCCTCCACGGGCTGGCGGCGGACATGCTGGCGGCCTCGCGGAATATCCGCTGCCTGCGCGACCCCACCCGCGGCGGCCTGGCCACCACCCTCAACGACTTCGCCGAAAAATCGCGGGCCGGCATTGTCATCCACGAGGACAGAGTCCCCGTCAACCGGGCGGTACTGGCCGCCTGCGAGCTGCTCGGCCTGGACCCGCTGTATATCGCCAACGAGGGCAAGCTGGTGGCCGTCGTGCCCGCGCCCGATACCGCTGCCGTCCTGACCGCGATGAAAAAACACAAATACGGTAAAGACGCCGCTGTCATTGGCGAGGTAGTTGCGGCGCACCCCGGTAAAGTGGTCATGAAGACCGTTCTGGGGGCATCGCGTATTGTGGACGTGCCCGTCGGCGAGCTGCTGCCCAGAATATG
>CAYWZO010000072.1:5626-7800 GCA_964462865.1 uncultured Dehalococcoidaceae bacterium
GTCATTGCGAGCGAAGCGTGGCAATCCCCATGAGAGGCCCAATTAAATGATAGAGATTGCCGCGGCCTTCGGCCTCGCAATGACAGCTAAAAAATGTCATTCCCGCGAAGGCGGGAATCCAGTGGGGAAGAAGGGAGGTCATTGCGAGCGAAGCGTGGCAATCCCCATGAGAGGCCCAATTAAATGATAGAGATTGCCGCGGCCTTCGGCCTAGCAATGACGGCTGTAAAATAAGATGGTGAAAGAAATTCATAATAATCCGTCCGCCAAAAATAACCCGCCGGGCATCGTTGTCATCGGCGTGGGCAACCTTCTCCTTAAAGACGAGGGCATCGGCATCCACGCCCTGAAAGCCCTCCAGGAAGCCGGCCTGCCCCCGCAGGTGAGGCTTATCGACGGCGGGACTTCGCCCGACCTGATTGCCTATACTAAAGGCGGGGACAAGCTGATAATTATCGATGCCGCCCGGGCCGGCGGCGCACCGGGAACGATTTACCGCTTCCGCCCGGAGGACCTGGCCGGGGATAAAGGTACGTTTACCTCGGCCCACGAGCTGGGCGTGGTGCCGAACCTGAAGCTCATGTCCCTGCTGGGCAACCAGCCGGAGGAGACCGTCATCATCGGCGTTGAGCCGAAGGAAATCGACTTCGGTATCGAGCTTTCCGCCGAGTTGCAGCGGAAACTGCCGGAAATTGTCCGGGTCGTCCTGAAAGAAATTAAGTCACCCGCTACCTGATAGACAACCATGCCGGACACGAGTATAATTAAGAACAGTAAGAGGGCAGGAGGGAGTATCTTATGTTTCGCAGCTTCGGAGTCTGGGAAATTGTCCTCATTTTGGTGATTATTCTTATCATCTTTGGCGTGGGCAAGCTTCCGCAGGTCGGCGGCGCCATCGGCAAGGGAATTCGAGCCTTTAAGAAGGGGCAGTCCGGTGAAGATGAAGAGGAAGAAAAAAAGAAAAAAGAAACGGCTGCCGCCAGCCAAAAAGAGTCTGCCGATAATAAACCTGAAAAGAGTTAATTGCACCGCCTCTGCTTTCAAACAGACCGGTATAGCGGCTATCTTTATTACCCCTTTTCATATCAAAACAGCATGATAAAGGTGACAGATGGACTTTCTCGGCATGGGTCCCTGGGAAATACTGCTTATCCTCGTTATTGCGCTTATTTTCCTGGGTCCCGGGAAAATCGTGGACTTCGCCCGGACGCTGGGTAAATGGGTACGCGCTATCCGGAGGGCCGGTAGCGACTTCACCACCGCCGTCACCCGGGAAGTAGAAAAAGCCGCGGAAGAGAAGCCGCCTGCCAGCACCAAAGAAGCAAAAACCCCTTCGTCGCCACCCACTTCAGGCAATCAGGACGCCGGGGCCGGGACTGACACGAAAGGCACCCCTGAAAAATGACCACCGTCGAACCGAAACTGACCCTCCTCGGCCACATCTACGAGCTGCGTAAACGCCTCATCCGCAGCGTCCTGGCGGTCATTATCGGCATCATCATTTCCTTCATCTTCTACCAGTGGATATTTCATATCCTCGAACTGCCGGCGCAGGGGTTCGATTTCATCTTCATCAAGCCTACCGAGATGATAGGCATCATCATGAAGGTATGTCTCGCCGTCGGCCTGATTATCGCCATGCCGTACCTCACCCTCCAGGCCGTGCTCTTCATCCGCCCGGCGCTCACCAAGAAGGAGGAGAAATATGTGTACATCGTCCTCCCCTGGGTAGCGCTGATGTTTTTTGGCGGTGTGGTCTTCGGCTATTTTATCCTCATCCCGCCGGCCATCAAGTTCCTGTTCACTTTCGGCAGCGATATCGCTGTCCCTCAAATAACCATCGATAGCTATATTTCCCTCGTCACCCGTCTTTTACTGGCCATCGGGCTGGTCTTCGAGCTACCGGTGTTCACCACTTTTCTGGCGCGCATCGGCATCATCAAGCCGGAATGGCTGGCTTCCAAGAGAAAAGTGGCCATCATCGGCGCTTTCATCCTGGCCGCCATCATTACCCCCACCTTCGACCCCATCAACCAGAGCCTGGTGGCCGTACCGCTGGTCATCCTGTACGAGATAAGCATCTGGCTGGCCAAGCTGGTGTACCGCCGGAAGAAACAGGAAAACGCTTTGGCGCCGGAAAGCTGACGCCAGACAGCCTTGTACCATCTGACCGG
>CAYWZO010000073.1:0-7625 GCA_964462865.1 uncultured Dehalococcoidaceae bacterium
TAGCAATCTATTCAATTTGCCATGCTGTACACGTAAGCATGAAAGGGCAAACATCTCGATGTTTGTCCAGTAACGATAAATGTAGGGATACGCCCCGACTCCTATAAAGATATTGGTGAAGTCCTGATTATTACTTCGTCAAAGCGTTTTGCAGCTGCTCATCTATTCACGGAAACTTTGAACTACTATTCTCTTTCCTTTCTGGTTACCTCTTCCCAACCGAAACCTTATTCAACCAGGCGAATCCCATCGGGTTGAGCCGGTAGCTGGTAACGTAAGGTTTGACCAGCACGTAGCTCTGCCCGAACCATAAAGGCATCACGGCGGCATCGTCCACCAGCAGCTGTTCCGCCTGCCGGTAAAGCTCCAGGCTCTTCTCATGGTCCGCCTCCAGCGCCGCTTTGTCCAGCAGCGCGTCCACCGCCGGGTTGGAATATTCGGCGTAGTTATTCTCGGTGCCGGTGCGGAAAAGGACGTCCAGGAAGTCCTGCGGGTGCGGGTAATCGGCAATCCAGCCCATATCGAACAGCTCGTCTTTTTCCTCTTTCAGATGGTAGAGGAACCGTTCCGGCTCGAGCTGGCGCACGGTCACCTCTACTCCCAGGTTCTTACGCCAATCGGTGATGATGGCCTCCAGGTAGGAAGCTATATTCCCGCCGTAGCCGGTGGTGGTCAGCGTGATAGGGGGCAGCCTGGAGACATCGCCGTACTTGGATTGCTTTATCAGTTCTTTAGCTCTGGCGACATCATAGCCCAGGCCAACCAGGTTTTCATTGTAACCGGGGAGGCCGGGCGGCAGAATGCCGTCGGCGCGTTGCACCAGGTTGCGAAAGGCGAGCGAGACCACCTTGTCTCTGTCCGCCGCCAGCGTGAAGGCCCGCCGCACGTTAACATCGTCGAAGGGGGGCCGGGTGGGGTTAAAGCCTATCCAGTAAAAGCTCAACTCCGGAGTGACCTGCAATTCCGTGTAGAAAGGGCCGGCATTATCGGTCACCCGGTCGATATAAGGCACGGAAACCGGGGCGGCATCTATTTCTCCGGTCTCGTACAGATTCATGGGCACGCCGCTCCACAGCCCGAACTCGACGCGTGCCACGCCCGCTATGTCCCCGTAAAAGCTCACGTTCCTTTCCAGGACAAGCCGGGTGTTCTCCTGCCATTCCTTGAGCTTGAACGGCCCGGTGCCGCTGGGCTGCCGCCACCACTCTTTGCCTTTCGCAGCATTCGCTTTATCCACGACAAAGGCCGTGGTATAGGTCAGCCGGGAGAGGAAATAAGACCTGGGGGCATCGATGGTGACCTGGAGGACGTAATCGCTGACGACCTTGACACCGCTGATTTCCTTAGTCTTTCCTTCGATGACATCCTTCACCCCGATGATATCGCCGAGGTATGTCCCGGCGGTGTTCGAGCCGGTGGCCGGGTCGCAGGCGCGCTCCCAGGAATATTTAAAGTCGGCAGCGGTGACCCCGCGCCCGTCATGAAAGCGGACGTCTTTCCGGAGGTAAAAGGTATAGGTCCGGCGGTCCGGGCTCAACTCCCACCTCTCCGCGATATCCGGGGCCGGCTCCAGGTTGTCATCGAGCCGTACCAGCCCGTTGAATATCTGCACGATAAAATCGTGCGAGTTGCCGTCCCCCGCCACCGCCGGGTCGAGGGTATACGGGTCGATGCCGTACAGCTTGAGGACGCCGCTGCCTAAAGCGGTCGGGGTGGTCGGTAGCTCCGACGTGGTCGGCGAAACCGAAGTCGTCGGCGGCACCGGGCAGCCCGCCATCAAAATACTGGCTGACAGCGTAAGGAGGATAATGATTGCGAACAGGGCTTTTTTCATGGTCGTCAGAAACACCTCTTAATCACAATATAGCATAAACCCTTTATCTCCTGCATGATATACAGGTCATGACGATTAGTATTATAATTCTATCTGGAAAAGAGGTGAGTACGTTATGTTCAGCACTTCATGGGCCTACCTTAAACGGAGATGGTCGCGAATACGCAGCCTTTTCCCGGGGTTATGGAAAAATTATCTCTACCAGAGTTTCATCGCGACGATCATTGTTTTTCTTATCCTTCTCATGCTCAACATAGAAAACGCTGTGGTCGTGGCATCCATAGGCTCCTCGGCCTTTATCGTCTTCACCATGCCCCGCATCATTACCGCCCGTCCCAGGCGGGTTATCGGCGGGCACATCGTCGGCCTGGTCTCCGGCTCGCTGTGCGCCCTGATACCCCATAGCGCCGCGCTGGCGTCAATCAGCGTCCTGGCCCTGGCGGTGGGGATATCCATATTCCTGATGGTGGCGCTGGACTTCGAACACCCACCGGCCAGCGGCACCGCTCTGGGGGTGGCCATGACCGGTTTTTCCGTCAGCGTCATGCTGGCGGTGATTACCAGCAGCCTGGCGCTGTCTTTAGCCCACCATTTTTCCCGGCGATTTTTAAAAGACCTTACCTAGTTATACCAGCATTTGCCATCAATCCCATGTCATTGGTATCCCTATGATGCCTGGCACGGGCCGTCCGGAGTGAATAATCTATTTTTAATGAATATTTAATGCCGATTTTATGGCCCTGATAATGCCGGTATTTTATACTAGAATAGGGTCAATGCCAGACAAACGCCAGCCCCGTAAAATACCGTAGGAAAAATGTCAGGCACCAAAGTCAAAATAACCTTCGCCGTTGCCATTGTTTTACTCTTTCACGCCGCGTGGATGATAGCCTTTCATAGCGGTTTAGTCCACGTCGGATGGTATATTGTCACCCATGTGAAAGACTCGTCTTATTCTGTTTCCGAACCTGTTTACGTCGAGGTGGAAAAGCCCGTACCGACCGTGACCACTATCGAAGTGGACAGGCCCGTTTATATTGAGAAAGAAGTTGAAGTACCCCGTGAAGTACCGGTGGCGCTCCAGGACTGGGACAGCCCGCAGCAACTCGCCGATTTCCTGAAAAACGACGATACCAACCAGCATATTATCCTCCGGGCGGACAGCCATGGTGCCGTCTCACTCAACGGGCAGTGCGAAGACCTGGCCCTGCAGCTACGGGACCGGGCCATGGCCGCCGGCCGGTACCTGTCTATCCAGGTCCTGAACCCGAAGGAATATGAGAAATGGTACGGCACCCCGGTCAGGTCCGATGTCTATCATGCCATCTGCATGGCACGTATCGGGAACGAGTTCTGGTACATTGAGCCGTCCAACGATAAGTACTGGCTGGCGCTATATCTGGACTAAGACGGCGACTTTCCCGGGCTAGAACAGCCCCTCTCGCTTCATGCTGGTATAGCTTTTTCCGCCGATGATGACGTGGTCGAGGACATCAATGCCCACGATTTCCCCAACCTCGGCCAGCCTCTTGGTCAATTTTATATCATCGTCCGAGGCTTCCGTGTCTCCCGAAGGATGGTTATGGATGAAGATTACCGAGGCAGCGGTGGCGGAAATCGCCTCTTTGAATACCTCCCGGGGATGGACGATGCTGCCGTCCAGGCTGCCGATGGATATCTCCGCCAGCTTGATTAAGTGGTTGCGGGTATCCAGCAGCGCCGCCAGGAAATACTCTTTCTTTTTGCCTTTGAGCCTGCCCTGCGCCAGGGCATAAACGTCCTCGGGCGTCTTAACCGTAGTCTTGCCATCCGCTTCAGAGTAGCCTTCCGTGCGCCGGGACAGCTCCACGGCGGCCTTAATCTGGGCAGCCTTGGCGAGGCCGATGCCCCGCACCTGGGACAGCTCTTCCAGCGAGGCGCCGGCTATCCCCTTGAGCCCGCCGAACTGGCTTAAAAGCCTCTGGGCGGTGACCATCACCGATTCCCCGCTGATACCCCGCCCCAGTATCACCGCCAGGATTTCCTGGGCGGAAAGCGCCTCCGCCCCCAGCCGCTGCAGCCTCTCGCGGGGCCGGTCGGCCGGAGGCAGGTCATGGATGGTCATTGAATCGTATTTATCCGGGCGCGGCCTTGCCATGTCAACCCAGTCTAGCACCACACGGACACCAACAGCAAGTAGTAGATATTATTGCCATTGGCGATTATCTTTGCTATACTCTGACATAACGCCGGGATGGGAGACATCACGTGAAAAGAGCCGACGGGCGCGCCTATAACGAGCTGCGGCCGCTTAAAATCATACCGGGCTACCAGAGCTTCGCCGAGGGCTCGGCGCTGATTAAGCTGGGAAAAACACACGTGCTGTGCTCGGTCAGCGTGGAGGAAAGGGTGCCGGCTTTTCTCAAGGGGAGCGGCACCGGGTGGATTACGGCGGAGTACGCCATGCTGCCCCGCTCCACGGTGACGCGCACCCAGCGCGATTCCGTCGTGGGGCACGTGACCGGCCGCAACCAGGAAATCCAGCGGCTCATCGGGCGTTCCCTGCGGGCGGCGGCCGACCTGGCGGCGCTGGGCGAAAGGACGCTGACGGTGGACTGCGATGTTCTCCAGGCGGACGGCGGCACGCGGACGGCGGCCGTCACCGGCGGCTACGTGGCCCTCCACAAGGCAATGGAGACCCTCCAGAGCATGGGCGTGATACCATCAATACCGCTGAAGTGCGCGGTGGCGGCGACGAGCGTGGGCATCATCGGCACCGACATGATGCTCGACCTGTGCTATGACGAAGACTTTCAGGCGGCGGTGGACTTCAACGTGGTGATGACCAGCAAGGGCGAGTTCGTCGAGGTGCAGGGCACGGCGGAGGGCCGGCCTTTTTCCAAAGAGACCATCAACGACCTGCTGGCCTTGGCGGAGAAGGGCATAAGGCAGCTTTTCCAGGCGCAGCAGGAAGTGCTGAAGGGTATAAAATAAATTGTCCTTCTGAGGGAGCGAAGTAAGCGTAGCGACCGAAGCGACCGTGAGAATCTGATTGCTGACATTACATATATGCCAGACTATCATTATTTTGTTTATATTTTAACCACGAACAAAAACACCGTGCTTTATACAGGCGTCACTAATGACCTCATCCGTCGAATTTATGAACATAAAAATAATCTGATTGACGGTTTTACGAAAAAGTACAATGTGCACAAGCTTGTTTATTATGAAACCGGAGAAGATGTCATTTCGGCTATTGAGAGGGAAAAGCAGATAAAAAGCTGGAAACGAGATAAAAAAGTTTTTCTCATAAATGCCTTCAACCCGGACTGGCATTACCTCTACAATAGCCTATCAGCAGGTTGACTTGAGTTCCGGGTTTTTTTATGAGCTTAGTGAAAAATCAACCAGATTCTCACGTCGTCCCGATTTCATCGGGACTCCTCAGAATGACAGGTTATTTTACGGCCGGACCTGGCCGCTGCCGAAGATAATCCACTTGTAGGCGGTCAGCTCTTTTAAGCCCATGGGGCCTCGGGCGTGCAGCTTCTGCGTGCTGATGCCCACCTCCGCCCCCAGTCCGAACTGCCCCCCGTCCGTAAAGCGCGTGCTGGCGTTGGCGTAGACGCAGGCAGCGTCCACCTCGTTGAGAAAGCGCATGGCGCTGTGATAGTCTTCCGTGACGATGGCCTCGGAGTGCCCCGAGCCGTATTTCGTGATGTGCTCCAGCGCCTCGTCCAGCGAGTCCACCACCTTCACGGCGGCGATGAGCGCCAGGAACTCTTTTCCCCAGTCGCCCGCGACGGCGGGGACGAGCTTTAACTTTTTTTCCGATTTCAGTATCGCCATTGACTTCTTATCACAGTGGAGCTCGACCTTCACCTTGTTGAGCGCGGCGGCCATGGCGGGGAGATAAGCCGCGGCGATGTCCTTATGCACCAGCACCGTGTCCAGCGCGTTACAGACCGTGGGACGCTGCACCTTGGCGTTATAGACGATGTCCACCGCGCTCTGAACATTGGCGCTCCTGTCCACGTAGGTATGGCAGACGCCGATGCCGCCGGTGACCACGGGCATGGTGGCCTTCTCCGCGACGGACTTTATCAGCCCCGCCCCGCCCCGGGGGATAATCAGGTCGATGACATCGTTCATTTTTAACATCTGGTCGACCAGGGCGCGGTCGGTATTATCGATGAACTGGACGCAGCCCGCGGGCATGCCGGCGCGGTCGCAGGCGGCCTGGATTACCTTGACAATGGCCGTATTGGAGTGAATCGTTTCCTTGCCGCCGCGCAGGATGACGGCGTTGCCGGACTTGAGGCAGAGGGCGGCGATGTCCACGGTGACGTTGGGGCGGCTCTCGTAGATGGCGCCGATGACGCCGATGGGCACGCGCTTTTTCCCGACCTGGAGGCCGTTGGGCAGCGTGCGCATCTCGAACACCTCGCCGACGGGGTCGGGCAGAGCGGCGATGGTGCGGGTGTCCGCGGCGATGCCTTCGAGGCGGCTCTCGTTCAGCATGAGGCGGTCGAGCAGGGCGGCGCCCAGGCTGGCCTTTTCGCCTTCGCGATAGTCCACTTTATTGGCCGCCAGGATATCAACCTTATGCAGCAGCAGGTCGCTGGCGATATTGAGCAGGGCCTTGTTCTTGACGTCCGCGGAGAGGTAGGCCATACGGCGCGAGGCCTCCCTGGCCGCCCGGGCTTTGGCTTTCAGTTGTGCTACGGGTGATTTAATATTACTTTTCATAGTGACCCTATTCTCTTTATCCCCTTCCCCTGCGTTATTAAGGGGAAGGGGTATAATTTTCGTAAGAAGGGCGGCCCTTTTAGACGTCCCCTACTCGAACTTGCCGCTGCCGGAGAAGTGGTAGACATAGCGCGGCGGCAGGCTGGTGACCGCCCGGTTGACCCGCTTCTTTAAAGCGCAGCGGCTGCGGCGGCCGTCCTCCAGCTCAATTACGTAACCCCCGCCGTCCTTGACGCGCACGTAGTCCACCAGCGTTAGCTCGCCCCACCACCGGTGCTCTTCCTCATGCTGGAAGTTGTAGTTGACGTCGGCGACGAATTTACCGTCAATGGACTGGTACAGTTTGCCTATACTCACCTGGTTCCTCTCTTTCCAGTAGCGCAAAGTTGTTGCGGTGCACCACTTCCGGGCCGTAGTCTACCTTCAGCAGGCCGGCGATTTGAGTGGAGCGCGACCCTTTGATGACACCGATATCGCCTGAGCTATAGTTGGTGATACCGCAGCCGAGTTGCGTCCCGGCCGCGTCGTAAATCGCGACGATGTCGCCGCGGTTGAACCTGCCCTCCGCCTTCAGGATGCCGGCGGAAAGGAGGCTGCGGTTCTGTTTCTTGAGGGCCCGGGCGGCGCCTTCGTCCACCACCAGCTTGCCGCGGGTACAGAGGCCGGAAATCATCCAGCGCTTGCGGCTCTCGATTTTACTGCTCGTGGGCAGGAAATGGGTGCCGACCGGCTCACCGGAGGCCAGCCTGACAATGATATCAGGCTCATGCCCGTCAGCGATGACCACGCGCACCCCGGCGTCCACGGCCTTGGCGGCGGCCTCTATCTTGGTAATCATGCCCCCCGTGCCGACGTTGCTCCGCGAGACCGTGCCCAGCCGCCTGATGCCGGCATCGATTCGCCTGACCTCGGGGATAAGGCGGGCGGCGGGGTCGGTATGCGGGTCGGTGGTGTACAGACCGCCGATATCGGTCAATATCATCAGCATGTCAGCGTCGATAAGGTTGGCCACCATCGCCGAAAGATTATCGTTATCGCCGAACTTGGCCTCCTTGATTTC
>CAYWZO010000074.1:0-7375 GCA_964462865.1 uncultured Dehalococcoidaceae bacterium
ACCCCCTGACCCCCTCTCCAAACGGGGCAGGGGAGGATGACTTTAACATCCTGTTTGGAGAGCAGGGCGATGAAGGACCCCGGAGATGGGATGAGCGGGAAGCCATGCCCCACACACCGAGATCCTTCGCTTCGCTCAGGATGACAGGTCAACTTTTTCCGGTAGGCTTACCATTGCCTCCCCCTGCCTGCGGCGGCCTACTATTCTGATAAGGGCAAGGTATCGGCCGCCATCTTCTTCGAGGGTTTCCGCCTCGGAGGGGAACATCAGCGTTCCGGCCTCATCGCACGCTTTTTCGTACTGAATCCAGTCTTTAACGCCGTCGGCAAGCAGTTCCGCCGTAACGTCCGCCATGAAGCTCAACTTCCCCCAGTGCCATTGCCACCAGCCGGCGGTATGGAAGCACCAGCACTCGTCCACCCATAAGGGCGTGCCGCTTGCGCGCAGGCGCGTCAGGTGCTCCGGCGGCGTGGTAAAGTCCTGCGTCAGCCCCGGCACGACGATTCCTATCTGACCGCCCGGGTGTACGAACTTGCCGAAATATTGCAGGTACAGGTCATCGGTGCCGAAGTACTGGTAGGAATCCACGCTGACGATGGCATCGAAGAACTCCTCGGCATAGGGCAGGGCGTGCGCCTCGGCATGGACCGGGAAGACCCGGTCTTCCAGGCCGGCCTCGCGTATGCGCTGCCAGTTCTCGGTAGGGCTTATCCACAGGTCGTTGGCCCAGACCTGAACCCCGTACTCCCTGGCGAGAAAGACCGAGCTTAAAGCTTTACCACAGCCCATGTCCAGCACGCGCATCCCCGGCTTGAGCTCCATTTTTTCGCCGAGCCATTCCGTGAGCCACAGCACGTTGGGGCCCATCCACCCTTTCAGCACCCATTCCGGGTCGTATTTCGCCGAGCGCGGAAAACGCTCGTTCCTTAATAACTCTTTCATTCTCTTTTTACCGATATTCATTGAGATTCTCCTTATTGATATTCAGTTATAGAAAAACACGGTGGTGCCACACCCACGGTTTACTTAAAAGATAGCGACTGGTGCCAATCAATGAATAAAAGTTAAAGCGCCTCCCGGAGGGAGTGTCCAAAGGTCCAGGCCAGTTCAGCGCCTGGCTTTATACCCGCCGGGTTTAAGTGGGGTAGAGATTGTTTATCTTACTTGGGCTGACATTCGGCTTAATCATAACATCGAACATGAAACAGGTCAATCCCCACAGGCGCCCGGTTCGTCTTAAGCCTCGGTTTGTGGTATCGTTAATATAGTCATGCAGCCAAGCGTTTCCCAGACTAAACGGCCCCGTATCTTCTTCGGCTGGTATATCATCGGCCTTATGATTATCGCCATGATGCTGATCTACGGCATCAGGCTATCATTTTCCGTATTTTTCGCGCCGGTACTGGACTATTTCGGCTGGTACCGGGGCAGTACCGCCATCATGCTGTCGCTGAACATCTTTGTTTACGGCTTAGCCTCGCCGGTGGCCGGTCTGCTGGTGGACCGCTGGAAACCCCGCACCGTGGCCGTGCTGGGCCTTTTCATCGTATCGGTGTCCACCGCCACCTGTTACTTCGCCAGCCAGCTATGGCATTTTTACCTGCTTTTCGGTGTCTTGTTGCCCATCGGTGCCGCCTTTTGCGGTTCTCCGGTCCTGCACCCGACGATTATCAACTGGTTTGGTAAGTGGCGGGGGCTGGCCGTGGGTCTGGGGCAGATCGGGGGCGGACTTAGCTTTATGTATACGATGATGGTCGAGGCCGTCATTTCCCGCTGGCAGTGGCAGGTCTCTTTTCTGGTCATGGGCGGTCTGGTTATCGTTGTGCTGTTGCCGCTGTATCTCCTCTTCTTCTATCATCGCCCGGAGGACAAGGGCATGGTGGCCTACGGCGCCGGGGAACCATCCGCCGGGGAGGTTAAAGGTGCTCAACCACCCGATAGAGACTGGACTCTACGCACGGCCCTCGGAACCTACCAGCTCTGGCTACTGGTTTTTGCGGAGTTCTGCTTCTGGGGCATGGGTAACTACATGATTCTGGCCCACCAGGTCAAGTTCGCGGAGGACGCTGGCTTCAGCAGCCTGCTGGCGACATCCGCATTTGCGCTCTTCGGGATGGTCTCTATCGCCGGTCAGCTTTGCTCATTCATTTCCGATAAAATAGGCCGGGAATGGGCCCTGACTTTTTCAGTCGTTCTGGCCGTCGGCGGGCTGGTGGCATTAATGTCGGTCAGGGACGCGTCGCAACTCTGGCTACTTTACGTGTTCTCGGTGTGTTCCGGGTTCGCCACGGGCATATTTTCACCCGTGATGATAGTAGGAACAGCCGATATCTTCAGAGGCAGGAATATCAGCACGCTGATGGCTTTGTTACTGACCGGTTCGGGATTCGGCGGTGCCATCGGCCCCTGGCTCGGCGGGTACATTTATGATGTTTTCAAAAGCTATAACATAGCGTTTTTAATCAGCATGGCAGCCTTCATCATCGGGGGTATCAGTTTCTGGGTCGCCGCCCCAAGGAAAGCCGAAAGCCTGCGCGCCCGGCTGATGAAGCCGGTCTAAAAGATTGATACTTTTCAGGCTCTACTGGCCCTTTGTAGAGGTTTGTTCTCCCCCGGAAGGCGGCCGGGTGTTCGGCGGGGGCGGTTTCTTCATGCCCAGGCGGAAGTATTCCCCGGTGTCCTTGCGCTTCCAGTTGACCGAAATGCGCTGCTGGGTGGGGTGGAGCATCTTAATCGCCCCCGGGCGCGGGCATTCCTCGACGCAGGCCGCGCAGTACCAGCATTCCTCCGGATAGACGACGATGGGCGGCTTCTTCTTTTCCGGGTTGGGCATCATCACATCGTCGGGGCAGACGGTAACGCAGAGGTTGCAGCCGGTGCAGATATCGGGATTGAACTCGACCGCCTTGTTCGGCGTGGGCGGATTGGGTACGATATAGACTTTATCGCTCATTTTCGTTTACCTTCCCTTCATTAGCTCAAGCTAGAGCCCGGAGTACTGGTTGTAGTTTTCCTCGTAAGAGGAGGCATAAGGCGTCTTGAGGTGGAAGTCCAGCGGCAGCTCCCTGACCTGGACCTGGTTGTCTTCCTGCCGGATGGGCAGCAGCTTGTTCCATTCCGGCGGGTCCATCTGGGGGTAGTCCAGCCGGTTGAAACTAAGGATAGTATTACTGGCCTTGCGTGCCAGCGAGGCCTGCATCACCAGCTCGCCCATGGTTATCAGCGAGTGGCATTCCAGCAGGCGGCCCAGCTCGTGCGGATTGGAGGCATAGGCCGAGGCGAGTTCGGTCGTCTTAAGTTCGTTGAGCAGCCGCAGCCCCAGGTTCAATGTTAGCTCGGTCTTATGCGAGCCGCAGTAGTCCCGCATAATCCGGGCGATGGCCACGTTGATTTCCTTCCAGCCGTTGCCTTCTTTGCTCTGCTCGAGCGCCCCGTAGACGCGTTCCTTCTCCGCCTCGATTTGTTGGCGGTCGGCGACGGGTTCGGGGGCGGTGCGGGCGTAAGTGACAGCGTGCCGACCGGCGTACCGGCCAGTGGCGTGCGACTCGCCGTGGCAGCCCCCACCGAAGATGGTGCTGCCGGCGGCGGCATAAAGCCCTTCCAGGTTGGTCCGCAGGTTCCAGTCCAGCAGGTAGCCGCCGCCGCCCATGCTGCGGACGTTGGGCGGGGCGTTGATGGGGGCGCCCCAGAAATTGGAGTGGGCGTACCCTTCCGGCGGCATCACCGGGGCCTGGAGCATATCTTTATCCGGGTCAAAGCCGGCCTTGGTGTAGGTATCATATATCGGTATGCGGGTCTTGCCTTCGTTGCCGACCATCATGCCGAAGATAGCCCGGCGCTCCGTTTCCGGCAGGCGGGTAAGGTCGGCGTAGAGCGGCAGCTTGAACTCGCCCTTGCGGATGCGCTCCACCAAGTCACGGGTAAGGTCGTCCTGGTTGTATTCACGGAGGTAGTTGGTAATCCCTATCCCGATGCCCAGGATGAATTGCTGCCCTTCCGCGGGGAGAAACCGCTGGAGCACGGTGTTCAACGGCCGGCCGAAGGTGTCCACCCAGGGCACCTCTTTGCCCTCGACGTCGACAATCGGCGCGCCGTGGTAGGTATTGCTCGTCCCGCCCATGCTGTAGGGCGTATAGCCGAAGCCGCTCAAGCGGTTATGGCCGGACGCCTCCATGCAGACGAACTCGGCGCCGGCGTTCCAGCCTATCGCCTGGCCCACCCCGGCGCTGTTCATATCGGCCATGGAGCTGGCGGCGGTGATTTCCGGGGCGAACAGGGCGAGCCGGGCGGCCCCGCCGGTGGCGATAATCGTCGCCTTGGCCCGGAAGACGCAGAACTCGCCGGTACGCGCATCGACGGCGGTGGCCCCCACCACCCGCGCCCCCTGCTTACCGCCCTCGGTAAGCAGGCTGGTGGTCGCCATGCGGTTATGGACGTCCACGCCCAGCCGCTGCATTTCCGCGTATAATTTAGGCTTGATATCAAAGCCCCAGACGCGGATAACGTGCCGGTTCTGGTAATCGTAGGCGAACATGAGCTTGGTCTCTTCGTCACGGAAGTCGGCCCCCTTGAACTCGTCGTGGACGTCGCGTATCTGGATGCCCATCTGCTCGCACTCGAGCAGGGTGTCCCAGCCTTCCTTGTTGATGATGTAGCGGACGTGGGCGCCGGTGTAGCCGTGCATGCTGTCATAGCAGGCCTTGGTGTACATCTCCGGGGTCACCTTGGAGCAGGGGTTGGTGACGGCGCCGTGCCAGTGGTCGACGCCGGCCCCGCCGCAGCCACTGCGCTTGGCGTGGCCCCTTTCCATAACGGCTACCATCGCCCCCGCCCGGGCGGCGGCGATGGCGGCCCGGCAGCCGGCCACGCCCGCGCCGATGACCAGCACATCCGAGACTACCTCTTTCACCTTGCCGTAGTGTATCGGGTACGGCCATTCGGGAAGGTTGCCCTTTCTCTGAACATACTCATGCCAGGTACTCATTGGTCAGTCCTCCTTTACTTATTTTCACTGGAAGTTGAATACAGGCCGATAAGAGAATACCAGAAAAAGGGTAGAAAAACAATGATGGGATTTATGGCTTTTAGATTTGACTCAAGGGGAAAAGGGGAGAGGGGCTGACGCCCCTCTCCAATGATTCTTTTATCTGTTTTAATAAGTATTTAAGCTTATTCATCGGGCAGCAGGGGGCTGTAAAGGCCGCCCTTCAGGATAACGTACCGCAGCATGACGCCGCCGATGATGGCGCCTACCGCCGCCACGGCGAAAACAGCCGTTGAAGTATTGTCCGTCAGAGAGAACGGCGCGACCAGGGCGAGCGGAAGGATGATGCCCAGAAACACCACACCAATCCAGAACGCCGGAGCGATAGGGCCCCGCAGCACCCTTGCCGTGGAATCCCGGGCGGTGACGCTTCCGTAAGTGGCTGACCAGAAATAAGTCGCCACAAAAATGGCATTTACCACCAGGACTACCAGCAGGTAGTTACCGATAGTCACCAGAGTCGCGGTGTCCTTGTTCAAGCTCACGAGCATCACTACCGCCAGCCCGCCGATCAATCCGGAGACGACATACAATATGGGAACCAGGCCCGAGTTCCAGAGCTTGATGGCCCCGACATAGCCGACGACGAAGCCGCTGTAAATAGCGACGCCGAAGGCCATGATACCGGCGACAACCTTAAAAAAAGTTTCGGCAGCGCCCGGAGCCCATTGCGACAGGATGATTTGTATTGCGGCGGCACCAAGGAACAAGAATATCAGGATAAAGCCGCGGGATATCCAGGAGCTGCCGGGCTTGAGCATCATGCGCCAGAACCTCATCGGCTTGCTAAGATGCGCCATATCCACCAGACCAGCCAGCGCCGCCAGAGCCCAGGCAATAATCGTGCCCGGCATGCTATCGAAGTAAAGCGAGGCCAGGTACAGGCCGCCGCTGATGCCGCCTAAGAACATGGCGAAGGCGACCATGATACCGTGACCTTCAATCCAATCCCGCTGCGGCGTATATTTGACCATGAAATCCCAGGGTTTTGTCTGCATCATTGTCCTGTAACCTCCTTACCATTCTCCCACTTAGTCAATATAGTATATCGACGGCTGGGTATCAAACTCTGCATGGAAAGGGTGACCTTTCTTTTCCTTGATAATCTGGTTGATATCACTGTACGGGTCGTCCAGGTCCCCGAAATGGATCGCCTTGGTCGGGCAGGAGATGACGCAGGCCGGTGTAGCCTCGCGGTCGACTCCGGGGGTCAATCCAGCTGCCAACCCGGCATCAATTCGCTCCTTGCAGAAGACGCACTTTTGCACAACGCCCGGCTTGTGGGGATAAAGCTCTTTCCCTACCTTTTCGTGTTCAGTCAACTCCTGGCCCGGGAAGTACCGTGCTTTTCCGTCTTCGTACATCATGCGCATCTGGTAGGGGCAGGCGATTATGCAGTAGCGGCAACCAACGCACTTATCTTCGTCAATCACGACGATGCCGTCCTCGCGCTGGTAGGTGGCCCCCGTAGGGCATGCCTTAACACAGGGCGGGTCAGCGCAATGATTACAGCGGACATTATAAATGAGCTTGGTCACCGCGGGGTACTTGCCCTTTTCTCCTATCAGGACCCTGTTCCAGAATATCTCCGGCGGCAGAAAGTGCTCCGCTTTACAGGCAAGAACGCACTCGTAGCAGCCGATACATCTTTTAAGCTCTATCGCCATTCCCCATCTCATAATTTGTCGCCTCCTGCACCATCGTATTCGATTCTATGGTCAATCTTGTAGACCTTGACCGTGGAGGCCGTCTCCTGGCTCCAGCAGACCGGGCAGGCATGCTTGAAGTCGGACTCCAGCAGAATATTGAAGTTAGTGCCTTTGCCGTAGGCTATAGGCGCTCCCTTCGCCCAGGCGCCAGAGCAGGCGGATATCGCGACGGTCTGGGGGTGCTGGCCCTGCATTGTTTTCAGGGTGCCGGTAGTCTTGCGCCCGTAGGGCGATTCAAGACAGATGAGGTCGCCGTCTTTGAGGCCCTTCTTTTTAGCCATATCGGCGTTCATGGTGATGTTGTAGGTATATGGGTTCTGCCGGCTGACCTCATCGAGCCAGGGCATCTCCATGGTATAGGTGCCGTTATGGAGGACATCGCGGTATGAGAAGCAGTAAAGGTCATATTCTCCGGAAAGTTCCTTACCCACCTGCGGGGTAAAGTAGCTGGTTAGAGGCGTAAACTGCTCCCAATCAAGCTCTATCCCCGCCTTTTCGGCATTCTTCATGACGTTTTCTTTCAGCTCGGCGACATGCTCCATGTAGAGGGGTATTCTCACGTCCACGTACCAGCGCCAGTAAGCCTCCTTGGGTTTCTTGGGCCATTTAACGGGGCCGTTCT
>CAYWZO010000075.1:0-4402 GCA_964462865.1 uncultured Dehalococcoidaceae bacterium
GAGGCCTTGAACCTTAAATCAAGGTCACAATCAAATTTCTAAAATAACCCGTGTGATTAAATCTCTGTATTATCCTAAGCATGGTTTTCGCCTGTCAATAAAATCCCTCTCTAACTCTCCCCTAGAAAAATCCTTCTCTCCTCTCCCTTTATGAAAGGGAGACGAAAGTATTTTTTTTATTTTTAAGCCTTGTTTAAAGCGTTTGTTTTGCTTTTGTAAAATGGGATTTTAATACCTCACCCCCTGTATCCCCCTCTCCTTGCGAGGCGGGGCGAAGGAGAGGGGGAGAAAAAGAAAAGAGGGGCTGGCGCCCATCTTCGCGGACTACTCCCCTGGTGAAGTTAAAAACACATAAAGCGTCATTACCGCGAAAGCGGGAATTCAGTACGAAAACATAAATTATTCTGCACTTGTTTATCAATATTCCCTGATATATACTATCTCATATGGAAAAACAGCCAGTGAAATATCAGGAAATATTTATTGCTGGTTCTCAACCTAAATACACTTATAACCCTCGTGAATCTCTACGCCTTGAATCTGGACTAACTGATGCTATATCAACTCCTGGCAAGGTTGTTGTAGTAACAGGTCCCACAAAATCAGGAAAAACAGTATTAGTGCGCCGTATATTACCCCGTAACAAAGCGATTTGGATAGATGGAGGACCAATTGCAGGAGCTAGTTCACCAGAAGAAGAATTTTGGCAAGTAATAGTGGATGTTCTGGATTTAGCACAAGAGTACCAAACACAAGTTATGCAAGGTACTTCATCAAATTTAGGGGTAAAAGGGGAGTTAGGCACTAGCTTCGCAATAATAAAAGGAGCGGGTGGTTTATCCTTTGAAATAACAGATAAAAAAGATAATATTATAAGTAGTTCTAAGCAACTTTCATCAAGGATTACAGCAATTAATGGCTTAAGAAAAACACGTATTCCGGTAGTCATTGATGATTTCCATTACTTACCAAGGGGTCTACAAAAAGATATTATTAGGGCTTTTAAGTCATTGGTGTATGATGGCCTTCCTGTAATAATAATAACAATTCCACATCGTAAAGAAGAACCAATAAAAATAGAAAGAGAAATCACTGGACGTACAATAACAATAGAAATACCACCGTGGTCAGAAGAAGAACTAAGCTTCATACCAAAGACAGGATTTTCATTACTTGGATATAAAATTCCTCAAGAACTCGCGACGTATCTTGCACGACAAGCTATTGAAAGCCCTCATTTGATGCAGGATTTTTGTTTAAATGCATGTAGAAACATAGGTATACGTCAATCTATTGAATCTCTTGAACTTCCACTTTTAAAGGAAGATATCAATATCGTATTTTATGACTTAGCTAAGAATATGGGACGTTCAATGTTTGAGAAATTAGCTCGTGGCCCCCGTCAAAGAAAAGACCGTGTACAACGTGAATTGCTTGAAGGGAATACTGTAGACATATATCAATTAGTGTTATTAGCACTTGCAAGGATGAAACCAAGCTTAAGGGGCATAGAATATACAGATATCCGCAATACTATTAGAGGAATCGCAGTTTCACTACCAAATATACAAGATGTTACGCGTGTGCTTAAACACATGTCAAAAATAGCTACTTCGGATAAAAGTTCAACCCCCATACTTGATTTTGATGAAGAGGAACAAAAGTTATATATTACAGACCCATTTTTCGCATTCTATTTACGTTGGGGTGACCTTTCGTTTAATTAAATGCCTTATTATTGATTAAAATTCCCTCACCCGCTCTGTATCTCCCCCAGTATCACTTTCGCCGCGGCTTTATCGAGGGGCTTGTTGTTGTTGCCGCACTTGGGGCTCTGCACGCAGGAGGGGCAGCCGTCCTCGCAGGGGCACTCCGCAATCACGTTGAGGGTGGCCTGCCACAGCTCCTCAATCATCTCATACCCCTTTTCCGCGATGCCGATGCCGCCGGGGTAGGCGTCGTAGATAAAGACCTGCGCCCGGCCGGTATCGGGGTGAAGGGGGGTGGAAACGCCGCCGATATCGTTCCTGTCGCACAGGGCGAAGAGGGGCAGGATGCCGATGGCGGCATGCTCGGTGGCGTGCAGCCCACCGGCGAAGTCCAGTCCTTTTTCCGCAATAGTGGCTATCGCCGGCGGCGGCACGCCGAACCACAGCGCCACGGTAGGGAAGGTAATGGTGGGGAGGTCCAGAGGCTCCTCGCCGATGACCTCCTCGGAGAACTGGCGGTACTTCTTAAAGCCCACGACGTCGATAGCCACCTCCACGTCCCCCAGGCAAACGTTAACCGCGCCGAGCGTCTTCTGCGCCCGTACGTTCAGGATTTTCAGGTCGTGGATTTCCTTGGTCTCGGTATAATAGTTAGCGCGGGTCGGCTCGGCGTAGGCGATGCGGTTGGTCAGGTCGAGCTTGGTTATCAGATACGATTCCCCCTGGTGCAGGTAGATGGCGCCGGGGTGCACCTGGAAAAAGGCGACGCTCCCTTCCACCGTCTCCATCAGCGAGCCGGTGGACACGTCGACGACGGCGTAGGTCTCGCCGGAGGTGGAGCGGATGTTGACCGTCTGCGCCGGATAGGCGATGCTCGGCGCCAGGTACCATTTGCCCTTTCTTAAGCGCAGCCGGCCTTCCGCCTCCAGATTGTCCCTCTCTTTGGTATAGTCGCCCAGGAAGACCTTTTCATCGGTATTGTCCAGCGGGCGCTCCCAGGCGGCGCAGAGCAGGTGGGCGCGCAGGATATAGGGATTGTCCGGGTTGACCAGCACGTTCTCGAAGCCCTTCTGGAAAAAGAAATCGGGGTGGCGCATGAAATACTGGTCGAGGGGATTGTCCCAGGCCACCAGGAAGCTCAACGACTCGCCCTGGCTCCGCCCGCTGCGGCCGGCCTGCTGCCAGGTGCTGGAAATGCTCCCCGGGTAGCCGTCGAGAACCGTCGCTTCCAGCCCACCGCTATCGATGCCCAGCTCCAGGGCGTTGGTGGCCACCACCCCCAGCAGCTCCCCCCCGAAAAGCCCCCGCTCGATGCGGCGGCGGTCTTCCGGCAGGTAACCGGCACGGTAAGGCATAATCAGCTTCGTCAGCTGGTAGCTCTCCTCCTGCAACTTCTGTTTGGCGTAGATGTAAATAAGCTCGGTGAGGCGCCGGGTGTGGGTGAACGTCAGCGTGCGGGTGCCCTGTTCGACCAGCTCGGTGAAAATGTCGGTCGTTTCCCGGTGGGCGCTGCGCCGGGCGGTCTTCTTCTCATCGAGCAGCGGCGGGTTCCAGAAGACGAAGTCCTTCCAGCCGCGCGGCGAGCCGTCTTCGGCGACGACCTCGCAGGGCAGCCCGGTCAGCGCCGCGGCGTGCTCGCCGGGGTTGGCGATGGTGGCCGTGCAGAGGATAAAGCACGGGTCGGAGCCGTAAAGCTGGCAGAGACGGCGCAGGCGGCGTAGTACGCAGGCGACGTGCGAGCCGAAAACACCGCGGTAGATATGGGCCTCGTCCACCACAACGTACTTGAGACGGCGCAGCAGGCCCGCCCACGACTGATGGTTGGGCATGATGCCGACGTGCAGCATGTCCGGGTTGGTCAGGATGATACGCCCCTGCTTGCGGACGTCACCCCGCTCCGAGCGCGGCGTGTCCCCATCAAAAGTGGCGATGTTTTCCGCCGGCATCAGGCCGGGGCAGAAGAGCTCGTGCAGCTTGCGGAGCTGGTCCTGGGCGAGGGCCTTGGTGGGGAAAAGGTAGATGGCGCGGGTACCCGGCTCGGTCAGCGCCGCCTGCATGACGGCGATGTTGTAAACCAGGCTCTTGCCGCTGGCGCTGGAAGTGGCGATGATGACGTTCCTGCCGGCGCGGGCATGGTTGACCGCCGCGGCCTGGTGAGAATAGAGGGGCCAGAGGCCCTGCGCTTCGAGGCAACTCTGGAGAGAAGCATCTAAAGGCTCATCGAGTGCGCCGTGGTGGGCCCGGCGGGGCGGCAGGTGCTCGATATGGGCAATCTGGTTTTCATAGCCGGTCCGGGACCTAAGGTGATTGAGGAAAGCCTGGATTTCCATAACTGCCCGACCCTAGACATCAATAATTTCTATTTCGTAATCTAGCATTTCCACGTCGAAGCGCCCGTTCTCGATGAAAGCGACCACCTTGGAGAGGACCTGGTTGCTGTAACGCTTGTTGTTGCTGATACAGCAAAAGCCTATCGTGGCCCGCTGCCAGGAATCGTTATCATCGACCTCGGCCACGGCGACATCGAACCGGTGGCGTATCCGGCTGGTGATGGACTTCAACACCTGACGCTTTCCCTTGAGGTCCATGTTCTCCGGAATGCGCAGGCCGACTTTGCCTACCCCGATATTCATAGCTTTTACGCGGGTTTACTACCATCCCTAATCTATCACCCGACCGCGTGAGTGTCAAAC
>CAYWZO010000075.1:4502-7051 GCA_964462865.1 uncultured Dehalococcoidaceae bacterium
GTTTGCCTGTAATTATACCCCTGTGTTAATATGAAAACGTGGGCTGTGACTCCGGGACGAACAGCCCGCAGGAGTAAACAAATGCCAAAGATATATCTCATCGATGTCACCAACCGGGACGGCGTACAGACGGCCAGGCTCGGTCTTTCCAAGCTGGAAAAGACCATGATTAATATCTACCTGAACGACATGGGGATCTTCCAGTCCGAATTCGGTTTTCCCACCACCCGGCACGAGACCAACTACCTGCAGGCTAACCTGGAACTGGCGGAAATGGGAGTATTAAAGCCCATCCACCTCAGCGGATGGATCCGGGCCATCCCCGAAGACGTCGAGACGACATTCCGTTACGTGCCGAACATCAAGCACCTCGCCCTGTCCATATCTACCTCCGAACAGATGATTACCGGCAAGTTCAAGGGACGGAAGAAACGTCATGATATTATCAAGGATATGACCGAGGCTGTCGATGCCGCGCTGGCGCACGGCGCCGAAGCAATCAGTGTCAATGCCGAAGACGCCTCCCGGACGGACATGGACTATCTTATCGAGTTCGGACTGGCCGCCAAGGAACACGGCGCCCAGCGAATCCGCTATTGCGACACGCTCGGCTACGATAATCCCTTCACCATCTACGAGAACGGGCGGAAGCTGGCGGAGAAAATCGGCCTGCCCATTGAGCTCCACTGCCATAACGACCTCGGCATGGCGGTGGCCAACTCCGTCGCCGGGGCGAGGGGAGTAATCGACGGCGGGCAGGACGCTTATATCAACACCACCACCAACGGCATCGGCGAAAGGGCCGGCAACGCCGACCTGGTGGCGGTAATCCTGGCGATTACCAAGGCAAAGCTCATCAATCACAGATACGAACTGGCCGGAAAGGTCAAATTGAATATGGCCTGGAAAATATGCAAATTTGCCAGCTATGCTTTCGACGTGCCCATACCCATCAACCAGCCGGGCGTGGGCGCCAACGCCTTCGCCCATGAGTCCGGCATACATGCCGACGGCGTGCTGAAGGACCCGGAAAACTACGAGCTGTTTAATTTTGAAGAACTGGGGCGGGGCGACGCCGAGTTCGTAGAGACCGGTCGCGAGATATGCACGGGGGAGTACAGCGGCATATCCGGTTTCAGCCACGTCATGAGCCAGTTACCGGTCCCGGTCAAGTTCCCCGACCGGGAGAAAGCCAATGAAATACTGGAACTGGTGAGGTACGCCAACGTGGAATCGCAGAAGCCCCTCGTTGAAGACCAGCTATTATTTATCGCCAAGTATCCGGGGATTGCCAAGAAGCTGCTGACACTCATGCCCCTCGCTTGAGAAATCCCTTGATAAAGATGTCATGGGAAGTGAATCGCCAGAAATTACCCTGAAAGCCATCGGCACCGTCCACAGCGAGATAAAAGAACGGGTCAAAAGCCATGCCGCGCAGGCCACCGCCACCATCGAGATTGAGCCGGGCCTGACCGAAGCCCTGGACAACCTGGATGAATTTTCTCATATCATCGTTATCTATTACATACACAAATCGCACCGGCCGGTGCCCCTGAAAGTTTACCCCAGGCACCACACGTATCCCCACCAGGTGGGTGTCCTGGCCAGCCGCTCTCCGGACCGGCCCAATCCCATCGGGAAGTCCACCGTCAGGCTGATAAAACGAGAAGGCAATATCCTGACCATCGAGGGACTCGACGCCCTGGACGGTACGCCGGTACTCGATATCAAGCCCTACATTCCGGGACTGGACTCCGTAGCGAAGGCCACTGCGCCATCATGGACGAAACACTGAACCGGCTGCTCACGAACATCTACCGGAGGCTCCTGGCACACTTCGGGCCTCAACACTGGTGGCCGGCCTCGGAACCCTTTGAAGTAATCGTGGGGGCGATACTGACCCAGTCCACCGCCTGGACCAACGTGGAAAAGGCCATCGCCAATCTCAAGGCTACCGGGAAGCTCTCTCCGGAAGCCCTGCGCCACCTGCCGGAGGCGGAACTGGCCGCGCTCATCCACCCCGCCGGTTACTATAATGTCAAGGCCAGGAGACTCAAGGCATTTGCCGGTTGGTTCGGAGAGCGATACGATGACAGCCTGGAAAAGATGTTCTCCGGCGATATCGTAAAACTGCGCCATGAACTGCTCGGCGTTTACGGTATCGGCGAGGAGACCACCGATTCAATCATTCTCTACGCCGGTAACAAGCCGTTTTTCGTCATCGACGCCTACACCCGCCGCATCATCGACCGTTTCGGCTTGTCCCCCAGGGCAAAAAACTACGCCGCCTATCAGGCGCTTTTTTCCGAAAATTTACCGCCTTATGCTCGCCTGTTTAACGAGTACCACGCCCTGCTGGTCAGGCTGGGTAAAGAACACTGCCGGAAACGACCCGTATGCCAGAGTTGCTGCTTAAACAGGGGGGTAAGGGGTAGTGAAAGCAACGGCTTTCCGTGTGCTGTCTGACCTCACCCCCTTTGTCCCCCTCTCCAAACGGGGGCTTTGTATCAAATGTCATTCTGAGGAGCGAAGTGACGAAGAATCTCGGG
>CAYWZO010000076.1:0-7030 GCA_964462865.1 uncultured Dehalococcoidaceae bacterium
AGGCGAAGTGAAATCCATTGGATATCTAATCCTTTAGTTTCAGATTTGCTCATAGTGAACCTCCAATTTAACATTCAGCATATACATAATATAGATATCGTAATTGTAACACAGCTGTCAATAACAATAAAATGCTAGGCAAACGTGATATATCTGCCCACTTCAGTTAATACCTTTTCACAATATCACCTCACCCCCTCTCTCCCCCCTTTGCCGTTTTCGGCTCGTACTGGTTCGCCGCCTCCACCAGCAGCGCCAGGCTCATCAGGAAGTCATCGTGCCCCTGCGATGGGTCGACGTAGAAGTTCATGGTCTGGCTGGGGCGGTACTGGCTCTTCGCCTTCTCCATCTCCCGCCAGAACTCCCGGTACTCCGCCGACCCGTCGCCGGCGTACATCTTGAGCCGCCCGGAGTTCACCGCCGCCAGCAGGTTGAAGCCCAGCTCGCTCTTGCTTTTCGCCGTGAAGGTGAACGGCGCTACCCTCGACCCCAGCGCCTTCTTCAGGAACGAGGCCACCGGCTCCCCCACTCCCGTCGCGTCCACCGCCACCCTCCGGCACCGCCAGAGGTTCTTTAAGATGTCCACCAGCTGCGCGTAAAGCTCGGTATGCTTCTTCCCCGTCCACCGGTAATGCTCGACGACGTTGATATGTGGTTCTTTTACCAATTCATCACCATTATTAAAAGAGACCTCCCCTATCGTCACCACGGTAGAGTCCCGTTTAGGGTTCGGCGCCATCAGGGCTTCGCTTTCTTCCTCTTCCCCCGCCAGGTCTATCCCGGCGATGTAGCTTTTCCCCGCCTCGGCCCGGTGCCGCCGGGCATGTTCGCCCTGCAGCTGTGCCCGCTGCCGGGCATCGAAAAAGCCTCCCCCGCCGCATAGCGGCAGCAGCCGGTACTGTGTCTGGAAAAGGGGGTGGGTCTCACCCAGCCGCTCCCTCTCCCCGACGACGTACGCGAAGTATTCCGGATTGTATTTGGCCACCTCCGTCCAGTCGTAGCGGAAATGGCGCCTGATGCCGTCTTTGCGCTCCAGTTCGAGGTTGGCCTGCTTGACCTCTTCGAGTAGCGTGGTGTCGTCCCAGGTCGTCCCGTAGTGGACGGTGGTGACGTTCGTCGTCGCGCCCATCGGCTTGAACTCCTTGGTGTACTTTTCTTTGCCGACGTCCTGCGCTTCGTCGATTTCCAGCAGGATATGGGCGGTGTTGCCGACCACGTTGGCCGATTCGTCGGCGGAGAGGAAGATGGCCCGGGCGTTGCCCAGCCTGACGATGTAGCCGAGCTCGGTCGTCCAGATGCCGCCGAACCCGGCGTCGTTGAGGCGGTCTTTGAGCCGCATCATGGAGATGACGGTCTGTGGCTTGAAGGTGGGCGAGCACTTGACCAGGTTCTTTGCCTCGCCTATATGTAAAGTCAACAGGAGCAGTTCAAGCTGGGCCGAAAGCTCGTTCTTGCCCCCCTGCCGGGCGATTTCCACCGAGAAGGTCAGACCCTTCCCGCCGAAGACGCTGTCGAGCACGGCCAGGGCCACCTCCCGCTGGTAGGGACGGAGCCGTCGCGCCGCCAGCCCTTCATCAGCCGATTCGCTTGCCAATGACCCCCGCTCCCACGCTGATTCCCAGGGGCACCGCTACCTCGCGGAGGACGTTACCTATCGCCTCTTTCAGCCCTTTGCGCTGCTCCCTGGTGATGCGGTATCTCGTCTTGACCAGCCCGGCCAGGGCGTTGGTGGCCGCCATGATGAGCCGGATGTTCTCCGGGTCTTTCTCCAGGATGGACTTTATTTTCACCCGCAGCAGGGCAATCTCGTCGTCGATGCCTTCCACGCCGGCCGCCCGCTCGAAGTCGAGCTTCTCCGCCTCGTCCAGCACTTTTGCGTAGAAACCATATCTCTTGGCGTTCCGTTTACCCTTTGGCGCGCCGTGTTTTCTCTTTGCTTCTTCCGGCATATGGCCTCTCCCCGTTTTTTAATCGCCGGGCCGCCGCCAGTACTATCGTGTGCGCCGCCAGGTCCCAGCGGCCGCTGACAACGGCTATTTTCAAAAGCCTCATGCTTACCCCCGTATCGGATGTAGTCATAATGTAGCACACTTGTTCTGTTTTGACCACCCGATTTTGTCGCCAGCCAAAAAGAGAGGGGCCTTTACGCCCCTCTCAAACAACTTTAACTTTTAACCTGTAGTCTTGACTTTTGCCTTTGACGCTTTTATTTTATTTCGTATGCGTCCCGTAGGCTATCGCCCGCCCCATGAGCTCCATGGGATACTTGAAGTCCATCTTGATAAGCGCTACCATCGCCCTGCCCAGGTCGTGGGCGGCCTGCATACACTTCTCCATCTTTTTCAGCTCTTCCGTGCCCAGGCCGTAAGCAGCCACGTAGTTGGCCATCAGCATGCGGCGCGCGAAGAAATAAAAGCAGAAGTCCTTCACCGCGTCGACCAGCCCGAAGCTTCCCGCCGTAGCCACGACGCCGCCCACTTTATTCGCCAGTGTTCTATCCGGCTGATGCAGCGCTATTGACCTGTCGATGATAATCTTGGCCTGGGACGCCATACCGTAATAATATATCGGCACTCCGTAGATAATGCCGTCAGCGGCCACCATTTTATCGTAAAGCTCCTGTATATCGTCCTTGATGTGGCACCTGCCGGTCTTGTTACAGGAGTGGCACCCGTCGCACGGTCGGATGTCCTTGCCCGCCACGCTGTAAAGTTCAACCTCGGCGCCGTCCTGCCTGGCCCCTTCGAGGGCCCTATTAAGCAAAGTGACGTTGTTCCCGTTTTTATTGGGACTGCATGAGATAGCTAAAATCTTCATATCTTTTTCCTTTCTTTTCTGTTTCATTTTAAGGGTCGCAGAATCGCCCGGCAGGGCCCGGCGTCGCCGTGGTACATGAGCAGCGGCAGGCAGAGCTCCTTGAAACATGTATTTCACTGGAAGACTAAGTCTGACTATTCTTGACTTCAGCGAGGGTCTTGCCCCAGACGGCGGCGCGTTCCAGCTCCCCCTCCGCCAGCGGCCCCTTGGTGCCCGAAACGTAAAACGGTTCCGGTGGCGCGATGAGATTACCGCCTTTTTCTTCCAGCTCCTCACCGATGCGCCCGGCCGCGTAGCCGAAGATTTTCACCCACTTGGCCTTGGCCCGCGTATCGAAGGCGGCCACGCTGACGTTTTTCAGAGCGCCGTCCGGTATTTCTTCGAGGAATTCCTTCATCGGTACCGTATACCGGCCGCCCTGCGTCGGCGAGCCGATAAAGAGCAGGTCGTAAGCAGACAGTTCTTCGGGCTTGGCCTCGTCCACCCGCACCGCCTGGATATCTTCCCCCAGCGCTCCGGCGATGGCCCTGGCGATTTTCCCCGTATTGCCGTGAAGTGAGTCGTAGATGACTAACACCTTCATCGAAGACACCTCCGCTGGTCACTCAACCATCAAGTTTACCTTAAAAGCGCCAAAGGCTCAAGCCACATTCCTTGACCTGTCATCGCGAGTGAAGCAGAAGAATCCGTTACCTGGTAACCCCCTGTATCTTCCCTATCACGTCCTCCGCGCTCGTCACCAGGGCGATGTTCGGCGCCAGCATCTCCAGCACGCATTCCTCGGCCTTCTTAAAGTCCGGCGGCACCGTGCAGGCGTCCCGGGCGATGATGACCGGGTACCAGCGGTCGATGGCCTGTAGGGCCGCCGCGTACACCGCGATGTGCGTCACGCATCCCGCCAGCACCAGCGTTTGCGCGCCGCGCGCCTTGAGCACCTCTTCCAGGCCGGAGCTGGTAAATGCCCCTATCATCCAGTTGGTCAGCACGGGCTCGCCGGGGAGCGGCGCCACCTCCGGGATGATTTCCAGGTTATCGGGCGTCTCTTTAGCCGCTTCGATAAGGCGGCAGAGATTACCGTAGGCCGGCAGCACGCCGCAGGGGTCCTGCGCTTTCGTGACGTGCAAAGCGCGCACGAAGACCACTGGCAGCCCTTTGGCGCGGAAGGCTTGCAACAGCGCCTGCTGCCGCGGGATGATGCCCGAGTCCTGCACCGCCTGGTAGAGGCCGGGGATATTCCCCCTTTTCCCCACGATGCCCTGCTGCATATGCAGGATGACCAGTGCCGGTCTGCCTTGCATCTCCCAGTCGGCCATGGCGGCACCCCCTTTTCGCTGTACCCACCCAGTGTACCCCAAAAGCGCAAAGGGGCTCAAGCCGACACCTCACGTTGTCATTCCGAGCAACGCGAAGCATCTCGGGGAGGCGTGGCGGAAAGCTATTTCCCGTAACCCATCCCCCTGTGTCCCCCTTCCCTTGGCAAGGGAAGGGGGAGAATTATTTTGAGAGGATTTGTCTCGCCCCGGGGTACCCACGGGGCTCGCCAAACCTCCACGCGGTAGACCTCCCCTTTTCGCCCCCCGCTTGTTAGGGGCATTAGCTTCCCTCCTTGAAAAGGAGGGATAAGAGGGAGAATTTTGTACCCCTCCCTTTCATAAAGGGAGACAGGAGAGGGATTTTGTTATCCTGCAACCGTTTTAGTTTTTATTTTAATTTTTAATCTTTTTAATATGTTTTAACAGCTGTTGCCCACGCTTATAAAGTTCAAAATATGTAATTATTTCAGTATTGCTCAAATAACTAGAAAATATTCTTCTTTCCGAGGATATATCTGTATCTTGATTACCAATAACAATATATGCTTTAGGTTTAATTACTCTTTCATCACCTAATTTGTCAATTGCATATAAATATTTAAATACTTGACCGATTGCTTCTGATAATTTTTCATTCGGTTTTGTTCTCTTTTTTGTTCGTCTGTCAAAAAGGTTTTCGTTAGGCCCTTTACATTCGACTAAATCTAAATAGTCATCATGCCTTTGAAGCATAAAATCTAAGAAAAAATCTTTCTTACCGTGTCCAAAAGGAACTCCAACCTCTCTTTTAATATCCAAATATTCGAGACCAAACATCCAATAAGCATGATTATTTTCAAGAAAGTCTTTAACATCTGTTTCATTAGTATTATTCATAGATATCAATTTTTGATAATCATTAAGAATTGACTTTAAGTCTTTAATGTTAGTCCTCATAAGGGATATTCTATGTTTAAACGTCTGACGCTCAGCATTTATGGTTGAATTGATACTTTTAAGACTATGGATTTTTTCAATAAGATTTTTTATTTTTACCTTCTGTTTGCGTGATTCTAGTTGAAATCGTTCATAGGCTTCTGTAGATAAAGAAACAGTATCATGACTTCCAACAAAATCATTGAGTATATTTGAAATATCCTCTAATTGTTCAAACGAATTTATGTAATAATGACGGCATGTCGAAGGTCTAATATCCCAATATTTAATATTTTTATCATTTTTATCATTAATTTTTCGCCATTTTTGTATTCTAAATTTAATATCAGATTTCCTACCATTTCTTGGAGATATGGAACAACCTTTTTCAATAGTGTTTAAATAAACACCAGATGGCCTTCCTGGTTTTCTTTCATAGGTTTCAAAATTCTGAATATTAGAGAACTTTCTACCAAAACATTCCTTAATAAGGCCCATTTCAACTTCCCTCCCTCTAACCTTTTATCTTCCTCTTCATCTCATACAATTTATTAAGCGCCTCCAGCGGCGTCAGGCCGTCCAGGTCAAGCTTCTCCAGTTCCGCCTCCACCTCGCTTTTCCCCCCGAACAGGGACGCCTGTACCGCCGGCTCTTTGGGCTTTTTGGCAGGCCGGGCCTCGCGCCCGTTGCTTTCCAGTTCGTCGAGGACCTCCCGCGCGCGGTGGAGCACCGGCCGCGGCAGCCCCGCCAGCTGCGCCACGTGTATCCCGTAGCTCTTGTCCACCCCGCCCGGCACGATTTTATGCAGGAAAATCACCTTGCCCCCCTCCTCTATCACCGCCACGTTGAAGTTCCGCACCCGCGGCAGGTAGCCCGCCAGCGCCGTCATCTCGTGGTAATGCGTCGCGAAGACCGTGCGCGCCCCCAGCCCCTGGTGGTTGTGGATGTGCTCGGCCACCGCCCGCGCTATGGACAGCCCGTCGTAGGTGCTGGTGCCCCGCCCTATCTCGTCGAGTATCAGCAGCGAGCGCGGCGTGGCGTTGTTCAGGATATTGGCCGTCTCGACCATCTCCACCATGAAGGTCGACTGCCCCGCCGCGAGGTCGTCCCGCGCCCCGATGCGCGTGAAGATGCGGTCGACGATGCCGATGCGGGCCGACTGCGCCGGGACGAAGGAGCCGGTCTGCGCCAGCAGGACGATTAAGGCGACCTGCCGCAAATAGGTGGACTTGCCCGACATGTTCGGCCCGGTGAGTACGATAAGCTGGACGTCGTCGTTGGACAGGTAAATATCGTTAGGCACGAACGTCCCCGCTTCCAGGCTCCGCTCGACGACCGGGTGCCGTCCCTGTTTTATGTCAATTATATTGCCGTCGTCCAGCACCGGTCGCGCGTAGCCGTAGCGCACCGCGACCTCCCCCAGCGAGGCAAAGACGTCCAGCTGCGCGATGGCCCCCGCTAAAGCCAGTATCTTCTCGCTGTCGGCGGCCACCTGTTTACATACCTGCCGGAAGAGGCCCGCCTCCATCTCCGCGATGCGGTCGCGCGCGTTGAGAATCAGCGACTCGTATTCTTTCAGCTCCGGCGTGAAAAAGCGCTCCCCGTTCGTGAGCGTCTGCTTGCGGATGTACTCCGGCGGCACCTGCCCCAGGTTGGCCTTCGAGACCTCGATGTAGTAGCCGAAGACGTTGTTGAAGCCTATTTTCAGCGACTTTATCCCCGTGCGCTCCCGCTCCTTCAGTTCCAGCCCCGCGAGGTACTTCCGCGCGTTCCCGGACACCTCCCGCAGGTTGTCCAGCTCCGCCGCAAAGCCCGCCCGGATGACCCCGCCCTCGCCTATCGCGTTGGACGGCTCGTCCACCAGCGCTCTGGCTATCAAATCAACCACTTCCCCGCACGGTTTCAATTCCCCGGCTATTGTCATTCTGAGGAGCCCCGAGGAACTCGGGGCGACGTGAGAATCTATCTCTGCTCTGTCATTCTGA
>CAYWZO010000077.1:0-6984 GCA_964462865.1 uncultured Dehalococcoidaceae bacterium
GGCCGGGCGCTTTCCCCGGCGGAATATTTATCACCGGCGAAGAGCTTGTTACCCATCTTCACCTTTTTACCGATGAGCTCCATCGAGGCCTTCTTCGGGTCGATGCCGCCGAGGTTGCCCATGATCCAGGGGCCATCATCCAGCTGCACCATGACAATGACATAGGGCACCTCGGCCTCGCGGCCCTCCGCGGCCACGTACACCGTGGTAAAGGTAACGATGCTGCCGCTCCCTTTCAACTCGATAATGGCCATGTCCGGGCTGGCGCACTGGCGGCAGGCCATCTTGGGCGGTACGGTAATGGAGCCGCAGGCCCGGCATTTCAGTCCCAGGAGCCTGTTCTGCTTGAGGGCTTCGTTGTAGTCTTTAAAAATCAGCTTTTGTTCCACATAAACCTCCGGTTAAAATGTCATTCTGACACAGGCCAGAATACATACCACCTTTTCCCCGCCCCTGGATTCCAGCTTTCGCTGGAATGACAAATTTATAATTACCAGCCCCTTTCGAAAATCATGTTGACCAGTGTGGCGCCGTCACCGCCGAGGGTATCCGTGAGGCCTGTTCTGGCATCGGGCACCTGGCGCGCCGGTTCCACCTCGCCCCGGAGCTGCCTGACGATTTCATAGACCTGCCCGGCCCCTGTCGCGCCGATGGGGTGTCCCTTGGACTTCAGCCCGCCGGAAGGATTGATGGCAACCTTGCCGCCGATGTCCGCCTCGCCTTTTTCCCAGGCCTCACCCGCTTTACCGAACTCGAATAAGCCCAGGCCTTCGGCGGCAATCAGGCTGGCAATGCTGAAACAGTCGTGCAGCTCGCACAAATCGATGTCGGCCGGTTTGAGGCCGGCCATGTCGTAGGCCTGTTTGGAGGACACCTCGCGCGCCCGAATGCGCGGCAGGTAGTCACTCTGGTTGCCGAGCGGGCCGCAGGAAGACTGGCCCACGCCGGTGATGTAGACCGGCTTATCGGTCAGTTTTTTCGCCGCATCCGCCGAGGCCAGCACCACCGCGGCGGCGCCATCGGAAAAGGGACAGCAGTCGTGCAAAGTCAGCGGGGTGCAGACCACGAAGCTGCCGAGCACCTTCTCCACCGTCATATCGGCATTTTTCCCGTAAAACTGGGCCCTGGGGTTGACCGCGCCGTGCCGGTAGGACTGGATGGTGACCCGGGCCATCTGCTCCCGTAGCTTTTGCAGGGGTACACCGTACTTGGACGCATAGAGGTGCGTGAGCATGGCGAAGACCGCCGGGAAGGTGATGCCGGCGGGGTATTCGTAGCGGGCGTCGCTGAACATGGCGAAGGTACGCGTTGCCAGGCCGGTGCCCATCGTGGCCGCCCGTTCGACGCCCCCCGCCAGGACGATATCGTAATAGCCCGAGGCCACCCACATAAAGGCGTCCCGCAGCGCCATGCTGGCCGAGGCGCAGGCGCCTTCGTAGCGGTTGGCGGGCACGTACAGGCAGCCGATGCTCTCGGCGGCGAACGAGGGTATCATCCCCTGTCCCTCGGCGAAGTCGCCCAGTGAGTTACCGACGAAAAGGGCTTTAATATCTTTGGGTTTCAGGTCCGATTCCGTGATGGCTTCCGTGGCGGCCTCGGCGAACATCTCGACACCCGTTTTCATCTGCGGGCCGCTGAACTTCGTCTCGCCCACGCCGACCACAGCAACTTTTCTCATAAGTTACCTCCGAAAATGGTTTGTTAACAGATAGTTAGATTATCAGGGATATTGGCTATAGAACGCAAGTGAGGGAAGATTAAGGGAGGCAAGACCTTCTCAACGGTAAAGGACTTTTCCCGGCCAGGGCGTTTCTATCAAGATGGCGTACCAGTGCCACTTTCGACTTTTTTATAGTCCCGTCCATCACTCGCCCGTTATCGGGTGCTTGAAGCTGTAAGGAAGATGGAACCCGGACGGGTACGGGTGAAAGGCCGTGGGCGGAGCGTCCGCTTTGATGGTGGGATGCTCGTTCATGTTGCCTAGCAGGGGTGTCTTCAGCCAGCCGTCCTCATACGGGGTCCAGAAGGTATCATTCCAGTGCAACTTTTTAAAATACCATTTCCCGTTCTCTTTGATGTATTCGTTTTCATAATAGCCCTGCAGCCAGTAGTTGCGCATAACATTGTTCCACGGGCGCGCCTCCAAATCCCAGCAGTTCCACCTTGCTTTGGCTGTCTTGCCGTCCGGGGCGACTTCGACGATGCCTTGGAGCTGAAAGATGCTAACCATGCCCCCGCTCATCGCCAGACCGGACTTCCCCGTCGCACTAGCGCGCCCGGCAATCCAGTCCAGATACAGCGTTCTCACACCCTTCTTGCCTTTAAACAGGCCGTGGTCGGTGATTTCGACCGATTCCGTATTTTCCTCGGAGAACAGGGCGACGATTTCCTCATTCTGTTGTGTCTCGAAGTAGTAGCCGTATTTCATCTGGAGATCTTCAATCTCCTGGATATCTTCCATTAGAATAACGTGCTTTTCCAGTTCTGCAAGGTCCATTTTAAGCCTCCTTTCATTTCGCCAGCACATCAGATGATGTATTATTTACCGGTGATGGGATGCTTGTAATGGTACGGCAGCCGGAACCGCGAGGGATAAGGGTGGTAGTTGGCCGGCGGGGCGTCCGGGGGCACTTCCTGGCTCGGCCCGTTCTGGCCGATGACCGGCGTCTTCAGCCAGCCGTCTTCATACGGGGTGCGGAAGGTCAGACTGAAAAGCAGCTTCTTGAAAAGCCACTTACCATTTTCTTTAACGTACTCGTTCTCGTAGGTGCCGAAGGTCCAGGTCTGCCGCAGCTCCCCGTGATGGAGAGAGAGCGCGGGCATAGCTTCCATGCCCCACCCGTACCACCGGCCGCTGGCGGTCTTACCGTCCGGGTTAACGGTCACCACGCCCTGTAACTGCATCTTGAGGGAGAGCATACCTGGCCCCGGCGGCTCGGCGCCGAGTAGCTGGAGATAGAATTTCCTGACGCCTTCTTTACCTTTGTAAACGCCTGAATCGGCCACCTCGACCGACTCCGCGTTATCGGAAAAGAGGTCGACGATTTTATCCCAGTCGGCGTAGTCTCGGTAATAGCCGTAGATTCGCTGGAGTTTCTCAATCGCCTTGATATCCTCCAGCCTCTGGATGCGGGCCTGCAACTCCTGCAATGTAGCCATTTTTCAGCCTCCTTTTAATTACGACTGGATAATGAATTGTAGGCTGATAGCGTTTCCGTTGTCAAAGGAGGGGACGGGGTCTTGACAAAAGAACATTTGTTCTATATAATTAGTGCTTACCGGGGTGAAAGAATGAGAATATTGTGTGTGTTATTACCGCATTTTCCGCTGATGTGCGAGGTCCGGAGGGATCCGGCTCTGGAGGGCCGGCCGGCCATCGTGACGCGTACGGAAGGCTCGCAGAAGCTGGTGCTGGACTGCTCCCCTGACCTTGCGGGACTGCAGCGTGATATGCCCCTCCAGGCGGCGCTGGCCCGGCACGGGGACGTGGAACTGGTGCAGGCGGACATGCCCTATTACCGCGCTACCTGGAATGGGATACTGGACGCGCTGGAGCTGAAAAGCCCGCTGGTGGAAGACGCCGACCCGGGGTGCGCCTACCTCGGTCTGGACGGGATGCAGCTCATCTACCCGGACGGTGGCGCCGTCATCACAGCGGTGCGGGAAGCGGTGCCGGAGGCCTTCACGGCGCAGATGGGTATAGCGGGTAACAAGTTCCTGGCCTGCCTGGCGGCGCGGTACAGTCCCCCGGGTGGGCAGAAGATACTGTCCGGTGATGCCGCCGCTTTCCTCAAAGACCTCCCCACCGATATCCTCCCCATTCCGCTGGATAGCCGGGACAAGCTGCGCGCCTTCGGGATGCGCACCCTGGGTCAGGTAGCGGCCCTGCCCCCCGGCCCTCTACAGGCGCAGTTCGGGCCGGAGGGGAAGAGGCTGTGGGAGCTCGCCCGGGGACTCGATAATACCCCCCTTTGCCCCCGCATGATGGAGGAGAACATCGAGGAGAGCGTCCTGCTGACCTCGGCTACCGTCTCGCTGGACGCCATCGCGGTCACGGCGGAGACGCTGCTGGCGCGGGTCTTTACCAGAATAAGCCCTAAAGGGATGGGCGTCCGCAGCCTCGTTTTCTGGACGCGGAGCTGGAGCGCGGGCCAGTGGGAGCGGAGCCTGCGCTTTAAGGAGCCGGCGATGGATGTCAAAAGCGTTATCCCCCGCCTCCGGCGCGCTTTAGAGGACTACCCCCAGCCTGGCCCCGTCGAGCAGGTAGGTATAAGAATAACCGGGCTGGGCCGCCAGTCCCGGCGGCAGAAAAGCCTCTTCAGCGAGGTCAGGGCGCAGGAGCATTTGCTGGACGACATCAAGCAGATGGAGCTTAGACTGGGCGGCAACCAGGTATTCAGGGTCAAGGAGGTCGAGCCGTGGTCGAGAATCCCGGAGCGGCGCTACGCGCTGACGCCGCTAAACCGGTAAACACGCCGGAGCCGCTGCGCGTGGAGGAAGGGGCTTCGGGAGAGCTGCTGGCGGTGCGGCTAAAGCGGCGGTACCGCATCGCGGCCATCGAGGATAAATGGCGCATTGACGACGAGTGGTGGCGCGCCGAGCCGATAGCGCGGCTCTATTATAATGTGCTGCTGGCCTCGGGAGAGAGGCTGGTGCTTTACAAAGACCTCGTCAGCGGGGAGTGGTATCGGCAGTCCCTTTAAGGATCCGCTATGGACTACGCCGAGCTTCACTGCCACAGCTACTATTCTTTCCACGACGGCGCATCGTCGCTGGAGGAACTGCTCCTGCGCGCCAAAGACCTCGGCTACCGCGCCCTGGCCGTCACCGACCACGATAACCTCTGCGGGACGATGCGCTTCGCCGGGCTCACCCGTTCCCTGGAAATGCAGGGCATTATCGGAGCCGAGATAACGCTTAAAAACGGCTTTCATTTGACCCTGCTGGCCAGAGACCGGACGGGCTATAAAAACCTCTGCCGCCTCATTACAACCGCCCATGCCTCCGGCGAGCGCAATGACCCCGCCCTGTCCCCGGAACTGCTCGCCGAGCATGCCGGTGGCCTGATAGCGCTGTCTGGCTGCCCGCGGGGAGAACTGGCGCAGATGGTGGTTAAAGCACGCTACGCCGAGGCGCGGGAACTGGTGCGGCAATATCTCGAATGGTTCGGCGCGGAAAACTACTATATCGAACTCCAGCACAACCTGGCCCCCGGCGATACCGAGCGCAATAAGAGGCTGCTGGCTTTAGCACAGGAGGCGGGCGTCAAAGTCGTCGCCACGGGTAATGTTCATTATCACATCAGAGAGCGCCACCAGCTCCAGGACTGCCTGGTGGCGATTAAGCACTGCCAGAGCCTGGAGGAGACCCACCGCGAGCGGCGGCCGAACTCGGAGTATTACCTGCGGCCGCCGCAGGAACTTGAAGCCATCTTCAAAGATTGCCCCGGGGCTTTAAAAAATACGCTGGATATCGCCGAACGATGTACGCTTGATTTAACCAGAGACCTGAACTACCTGTTCCCGGACTACCCCGCCCCGGAGGGCCACACGCCCCGGAGCTACCTGGAAAAGCTCTGTTACGAGGCAGCGGTGCGGCGCTACGGCGCTATCACCCCGGCGGTGCGCCAGCGGCTGGACCAGGAATTCCAGCTGATAAAAAAATACAACCTGGCCGGCTTCTTGCTCATGTACCACGAGGTCATCAAGCTGGGGCGGGAGGTAATGCTCGACCTGGGTTTGAGCGACCCGTCCCTGACCGTCGAGGAGGACCCGCCGGGAAGGGGCCGCGGCTCGTCGGTGGCGCTGCTGGTCGGCTACCTTATCGGCCTGTCCCACATCGACCCGCTGCAGTACAACCTCTCGCTGGAGCGCTTTCTCCCCGCCGACGTCATGACCAACGTGCCGGACATCGACCTCGATTTCCCCCGCAGCATCCGGGAGGAGCTTATCCTGCGCACGCACCGGAAATGGGGCTGGGAGCGCGCCGCCCTGACCGGCACCATCGCCACCTACATGGTCAAGGGTGCGGTGAGGGACCTGGGCAAGGCGCTGGGCCTGCCGCTGGTGGAAATCGACCAGCTGGCCAAGTTTGTCGACTGGGGCAGCGCCAGGAAGCTGGCTAAAAAGATGCGGAAGATGCCCAACTTCAGGGACAAGATAGACGCCCCGGTCTGGCGTGACCTGGTACGGCTGGCCGCCGAACTGGACGGTTTCCCCAAGTACCTGGGGCAGCACCCGGGCGGCATGATACTTTCCTCCTCTCCCCTGATAGACATCGTCCCCGTCCAGCGGGGGGCCATCGATGGGCGCTACGTCTGCCAGTGGGACAAGGACAGCATCGACGACGCCGGCTTCGTGAAAATCGACTTCCTGGCCCTGGGCGCTTTATCGCAGCTCCAGGAGGCCATCGAGCTTATCAAACAGCGCACCGGGGAGCGCCTCGATATGTCCCGCATCGATTTCGAGGACAGCGCCGTCTACGACATGCTCTGCCGGGGGGACACCATCGGCATCTTCCAGGTGGAATCGGCGGCGCAGATGCAGACGATAACCCGCCTCCGCCCCCGCAACCTGCGGGACATGGCGCACGAGGTGGGGGCGGTGCGGCCGGGGGTGGGCGTCAACCATGGCGTGCAGGAGTACCTCGCCCGGCGCATGAAAAGAAGGCCGGTAACCTACGACCACCCGCTGGAAAAACGCGCCCTGGAGCGTACGCTGGGCATCGTCCTGTTCCAGGACCAGGTCAACCAGCTGGCGATAGACGTGGTCGGCTTTACCCCCAGTGAGGCCGACCGCCTGCGCCGTGCCTTCGGTAGAAGGCATAACGAGGAACTCATCGAACGATATCGCCAGCAGTTCCTTGAAGGGGCCGCCCGTAAGGGCGTCGGCGCTGAAGCGGCGGAGACCATTTTTAAGAAGTTCAACGGCCTCTACATGTTCCCGGAGTCGCACGCCTTCGCCTTCGGGGTGACGGCCTACCAGG
>CAYWZO010000078.1:0-6964 GCA_964462865.1 uncultured Dehalococcoidaceae bacterium
AGCCGCCTTTATCGATGCTGCCCGGCTTGCCCGGCTCCAGCGGGTCGTACTTGGCGCCGGCCTGATAGGAGTGGATTGTCCCGGGACGGATACGTTCCGTCACTTTCGCAATACCCAGCACCCCACCCCGGTCGTTATAGACCTTGATGTAATCCCCGTCCCGGATATTGCGTTTGTCCGCATCCACCGGGTGGATGCGCACCGGCCACCAGGCGTAGCCGTCTTTCTTGATGCGATGGGTAGGTATATCATCCAGCCACGGGTTCTTGTTATCGTGGTGGGTATGATAGGAGAACCGCACATGTGGCGAAATCATCTGCAAAGGATATTTTTTAGTCAGTTTCTCCGTATTATAGCCTTCCCAGGAGGGGATATAGCGGGGCAGGGGCGGACGCTCTTTATCATCCGCGTCGAACTTGGCCAGGCTTTGAGACACAAACTCGATTTTACCGCTGTAGGTCGCCAGCAGGTGCGCTTTATCCGTACCCAGGTTGGGGTTCATGGGGTCGGGCGTATCGCAGGGGCGGCCCTCATAGAACCAGCGGTTGGACACCGTGGGCTTATAGTCATCCGGCAATGGTACGACGAAGTAGCCCTTCTTTTTAAAGTCTTCGTAGCTGATATGCTTGGGTAAATCCGAGTAATCGAAGATTTTCCGCATCCACTCTTCCTCGGAGTTGCCTTCGTCGTATTCTTCGAGGAAACCCAGCCGGTCGGCCAGCGCCCGGTAGATTTGCCAGTCCGGCCTGGACTCCCAAAGCGGCTCAATGCACTTGTGCTGGAAAATCATGACGCGGTGGTTGGTGCCGGCGTTACCGTGGCCGTAGCCGCCGGGGGCCGTCCATTCGGAGAGGTCCATATGCTCGAAGTTGGTGGAGGCGGGCAGGATGACATCGCCGAACCTGGTCTCGCTCTGCCAGTGGCAGTCCTGCATCACCACGAACTCCAGCTTGGGACTCTGGTACATGCGCACCCAGCGGTTGGTATCGGTCATGGTGCTGATGAAGGAGCCGCCATGCCGGTGAATCATCTTTATCTCGGCGCCGTTGGGGCCAGGCTCGGGATAGGTCATGGGCTTGAGGTTCTGGTCAAAATACTGGCCGCAGAAGCCCTCGCCTCGCCAGTGAATGGGAGGACTGAGGATGGCCTCCGGCAGCAGGATACGGTAGACTTTCTGGGTGACCTTATTGTAATCGGGGAAAGCGGGTTTTTTAGCGACGGTTGCGAAGGCGTCCCAGCCCGCCGAGGCGTAGCCCGGCATGTTGAAGTGGAAGTCCAGAGGCGCGCCCATGGCCACGCCACCCCAGACATTCACCCCGGGCTTGCCCAGGCCCTGCATGGCGATAAGGATGACCATCAACCGGGCCCATTCCGTGGCGTAGGCCTCGCGGCAGGCACCCCCGGTGCCGTACATCGCGCCGCAGGCCAGCATCGTCTTCTTGGCGGCCCATTCGTGGGCCAGGGCCGTGATAGTGTGCGCGGGCACATCACAGATTCTGGCCGCCCATTGCGGCGTGCGAGGCTGGCCATCGTTCTCGCCTAATATATTTGCTTTAAATTCCTCGAAACCGACGGTGCGGTTTTCCACGAACCATTTATCATAAGTACCCTCTTTTATCCAGATGTAGGCGATAGCCTCCGCCATCGCGGCGTCGGTGCCGGGGCGGGGGGCAATCCACTTTTCGCCGACGTGCGCAGCGGTGGCATTGCAATATGGGTCAATGAAAACGCGCTGGATACCAAGCTCACGTAGCCAGTGGCGCCAGATGGTGGTATCCTGGGCGCAGTAGCCGCCGGCACTGGTGTTGGGGTCGACCGACCAGAACATGACCTGCTCGCAGTTCTGGAGACCGTCGGCCAGGATATCAAAGTTGTCCGAGTGTCCCAGCTTCCAGTAATAACCCCAGGCATGGATGGCGCCCCAGTGCCAGCCTTCCCAGCTGTCCGGGTTGTCTAACAGTTCGGTATAACCCAGAAGATTATAAAATCGGGGATAGGGGCCCATCTTGTAATAAAGCAAGCCCCAGTTATGGTGGGAGGAGGCCATGGCCGTGATGGCCGCCGGGCCGTAAGTCTGCCTGATGCGCTTGATTTCACCGGCGACGATGTCCAGGGCCTCGTCCCAGGAGATGCGGACGTACTCGTCTTTGCCCCGCAGTTCCGGGTGTCTTTCTCCTTTAGGGTCGAAGTGCTTCCGTTTCATCGGGTACTTGATGCGGTTTTCGGAATAGACCCTCATCCTCTCGCCGACAACGTAAGGATTAAGCGTGGTCATGCGCGGGTCGGAGAACTCCTTGCCTCTCGCTTTAATCGTCCACCCGCCTTTGTCCGTCTCATCGAAAATAATAGGACGCATGCGGACAATCTTGCCGTCCCTGACGGTAACTTTCACCGGCCCGCCGACCGTGCATTGCGTCAAAACCTGTTCTGCCATAGGCCTTTACTCCTCGATTTCAATTAAGGGTCAAAGCTATTATTAATTTTTAACCTTTGCTTTTCTCCGTGTCCGTCCACTTTGATTTAATATCATCGAAGTGGTGATGCATCTGCGTTAAATGGTTGCCGAAATTCTCCAGGCCGATTTGCAGATGGAAGTCATCCTGCATAATGCGCTTCCAGGGGCGAACGGTAATCTCGTGCGTGAGGCGGCGGATAGGCCGCGGCTGTTTCATGATTTTTTCGGCGATTTCCCAGGCGCGGGGCAGGAGCTTTTCTCTGGGCACGATTTCATTCACCAGTCCCCAGTCGAGGCAGGTCTTGGCGTCGACGCCGTTGACCATGAACATCATATAGTTGCCACGCTTGAGACCGCAAATCGCCTGGATAATCAGACCCTGGGCATCGCCAGGCACCGTCGCGTCCCCGAAATGGTCATCGCGCAGGATGAATTCCGGTACGCAAAGGGTAATATCGCTCATGAAGGCGTTTTCCCAGTGCAGGCCGGGGCCGTTGATGGCGCCGATGGTGGGCACTTCAATATCATTGAGCCAATTGTCCACGACCCTGCGGGCGTCGTGCCAGACGTAGTCGAAAATAACGTTCTTATCGGGGTTATCCTCGGCCTCCGCGAAAGATTGCATATCGAACTCTCCGATCCAGTACGGGTCGGTGGAGGTCAGGATAATAATTTCGTTTTCCGGGTCATGGCCGATGGTGGTCCAGGCCTCGGCCATGGCCTGGTGCATCTCGAAGCTCCATTTAACGGGGCCGCCCTTGGTGTGCAGGCGCACCTGGAGGATGCCGTTCCTGCGCTCGAAGGCCATATGTTCGGCGAACGTTTTTTGATAGTCCTCCAACTTCGGATAAGGAACAGGTTTGGTATTGGTCATTTTTTGGCCTCCTTACTAAAAATCACGGTATCTTTTCGTTTAACCGACCTTCTTATAAAGCTCGAAGTCGCCCAGATTGAGGTCCTTATCGCAATCGAAGGTCTCAACTTTCCTGGGGAGGTAGCCAGCTTTTTCAATCACCAGCGAATACTTGCCCGGCTCCTGCCGTTCGAACCAGAAATCCCCGAAGTTGTCGGTTTTAAGGGTGGCTTTCTTTTTATTCTTCGCGTTGGTCAGGGTCACCGTAGCGCCTTCCAGGCACTCGTCGGCCTCCGGGTCATAGACCGCCCCGGCGATGAAGTACTTATTCAGCAGGCCGATATAGTAGACCCTGGGCTTGGCTTTATATTCCGGGTGCAGCACTTCAGCTTTAGCGATGAGGTCTTTAAGCTCGGACTCCTCGCCGAAAGTCAAAGCACCGGTGGGGCAGACGTCAACGCAGCGGGGCTCCTTCCAGCCCTTGTCCAGGAGATGCGCGCACATGGTGCACTTCTGGGAGATGTTGAGGTCGGTGTTGAAGTAAATCACCCCGTAAGGGCAGGCGTCGAGGCACTGCCTGGCGCCGGTGCACTTCTCCGGGTCGATGATGACGATGCCATCATCCCGCTTGTAAATCGCCCCGGCCTTACAGGCGGGGATGCAGGGGGCTTCGTCACAGTGCTGGCAGATATCGTGCATGTAACGCACCCTGACCTTGGGCACTGACCCCTGGACCACGTCCGTGACCTTCATCCAGAAATGGCCGGTGTCGGGCTGGGGCTTGGCGATGGGTGTCCAGTCGTTGCCGACATGCTCGTCCTTGCAAGCAATCTGGCAGTTGTAGCAGCCGTTGCACTTGTTGATGTCAATCACTAATGCCTTCATTTCCTATTTCTCTCCTTTGTAGAGTACGCGTTCCATGGTCAGTCCAGAAGCTCTATCGTACGGGCGGGTGAAGGCTTCCGGATACTGGCGCCGCAGCCCGTCCATGTCGACCAGCTTAACTTCGGCCAGGAAGCCGCTGGTGACCATGCCGGCGCAGTTTTTCGAGGTGGTGTGGTGGGGGCAGATAGTGTTGATGGCCCCGCCTCTATCTATTTTACCCGGCTCCAGAGGGTCGTACCGGGCGCCATGGTCAATGTAGACCACGCCGGGCATAATCCTCTCGGTGATGTAGGCCCCGCAGAGCACCTCGCCCCGCTCGTTGAAAATATTAACGATGTCGCCGTCCTTAATGCCGCGCCTGGCCGCGTCCGCGGGGTGTATCCAGAGGGGTTCGTAGAGATACCCGTCCGGGCCTCTCACCTTGCCGGTTACGATTTCATGGAACCAGTTGATATCATCCAACTGGGCGTGCACCCGCCACCGGGGATGGTTGGAGATGACCAGCAGCGGGTAGAGCTTGGCCCGCTCGCTGGAGAGCCGTTCGTCATGGAAATCGCTCTTTTCCACCCAGTGCGGCAGCGGCGGCCGCTCCATATCGTCCGGGAAGGCCTTGGCCAGCCGCTCCGAGTAAAACTCCAGCTTGCCGCTGGGGGTGGTCATCGGGCATTTTTCAGGGTCTTCATAGAACTCAACCATGCCCGCCGGAATCTTCTCCCAGTTCGGGTCAGTGGGCACGACGTAGTATTTCTTCTCATTGAGCTGTTTCCAGGTACATAAGCCGGCCTCCTCCACGTGTGAACCGTCAAAACCGACCTTTATCCATTCCTGGATGGACTTACCTTCATTATATTTTTCCTTCAGCCCCAGCCTGTCCGCGATGGCCTCGACGATTTCATAATCGCTCATCGACTCGCCGCGGGGCTCGACAGCTTTCTCTTCCAGGTAGACACAGTTATATTGCACCGGCCAGTGGTCGGCACCAATATCATTTTCCTCGAACTTGGTATTGGAGGGTAGGATGATATCGGCGAAGATGGCATCGTTTTCCAGCCAGGGGTGCTGCACCAGGATAAACTCGATTTTCTTGTTACGCATCGCCCGTTGGAAAGCGTTGCCATCGTTCCAGCAGGTGGTGAAGCAGGGGGTATCCGTCCAGAGCATGTGGATTTCCTGCTTGCCCGGCAGGGGATAGACATAGTGTTTGAACTGGTCATCCACCGGGTCCATCTGGTCGGAACTGCCGTAGATATCATAGTGGCCACTTTCGATGACATCGTGCAGGATGGTCTTGGGAATTATCGATTCCTGTTTCCACATGAAGGGGATATAACCCCGGTAAGCGGCGTTGACCATGGGGCGTATCACCGAGGTCGGGGTCAGCATACCCATGGCCTTCCCCTGGCCCGCTCTCATTCTGGTATAGGCCCCGAGCATGGTGCCCTCGACGAAGGTAAGCTGGTTGATGCCCGGCTTGCCGAGGCCCTGCATGCCCAGCAGGCAGATTTCCATGCGGGCGGGCTCGGAGGAATAAGGGCCGCGGATGTACGGGCCGCCGTAGCCGTGGGCCACCGTCGTGCGCTGGGACGCCCATTCTCTAGCCAGCGCCTTGATAATACGGGAAGGCACGCCGCATTTTTCCGCAGCCCATTTGGGCGTCTTGGGAACACCGTCCTCTTTACCCAGGACATAATCAGAGAATTTATCGAAGCCGACCACGTGAGTCTTGACGTAGGCTTTTTCATAGGTGCCATGGGTAATCCATTGATAGGCGATGGCCAACTGCAGGGCAACATCCGTATTGGGCAGGATGGGAATCCATTTATCAGCATGGACGGCGGCGCCGTAGTTCAGGTCGGGGCAGATGTAAATCTGCTTGATACCCAGTTCGGTGTACCAGTAGCACATCAGGCTGGGCAGGCACCCACCGCCGAAACCCCAGGGCGTGGTCTCCGGGTCACAGCCCTGGCAGATAAGCATCTCGGTGTGCTGGGCAACATCGTTGTAGAGATTGGAGCTGTATTCCATGTTCAGACCCACCGGCTCGTTGCCCCAGACGTGCTTGGCGCCCCAGTACCACCCCTCCCAGCTATCGGGATTGCGGATTTGCTGCGTGTAGCCGCCGAGGAGCTTCATCAGGTAGGTGGGACAGCCGTGAGCGGCGTTGACCACCTTGCTCTCGCCGTGGCCTTCCGCCTGGAGGCAGACGCCTTCCGGGCCGTATTTTTTCACGACGCGCTTGATTTCACCAGCCACGATGTCCAGGGCTTCGTCCCAGGAGATTCTCACGTACTTGCTTTTACCGCGGTTCCGGGGGTTCCTCTCGCCCCTGGGGTTCCAGTCCACCCGCTTGAGGGGATACAAAATACGGTTGGGCGAATAAATCCTTTTCTTGTAGGCGATGCCGTGGGGAGGCACTGGAGATTTAAGAGGCGGTTCAAATGTCTTGCCACGCGCCTGGTACTTCCAGGGATTGAACTCCTCCGGCTTGTATTTCCAGTCGTAATGTAACGGCCTGATGCGGACAATTTTATCATTCCTGACATCTACACAGGTTACATTGGAGTTGTCGCCGAAGGAGCTAAGACAGGTGCCCTTAATGACCGTTTTTTCGCCCGATTTGGATTTACCTTTTTGCGCCATTTCTCCTCCTTAAATACTGCTTGTTTCGGGCCGTTACCGGACGGCTTAACTTATTTTACATTTTCCGGCTTATTTTTTCAGCACGATTTCACCCAGGTAGATGTCTTTCGAGGTCCTGGCCTTGAGACTCT
>CAYWZO010000079.1:0-6879 GCA_964462865.1 uncultured Dehalococcoidaceae bacterium
CCGTCGGCGATGTAGAGCGGCTGGTCGGCAAGGTATCCGCTTATCCGCTCGATTACCTTCTTATCTGCTAAAGCCCACAGATGGTAGCTGTCGCCGTTGGCGGTGTTAATGTTAAACAGGGATTTGCCGCGGGTTGTGGCCTCCAGCAAAGAGAAAATACGCTGCTGGCTGTCTTCATACAGGGCCATGATGGGGCTCGTATTGGCCCGGAGCGTCCATAAAAGGCTCAAACGGTCGCCCTTGGGACGGGACAGCGTGCCTTCGTGCGGGCGGACAATCTTTTTGTCCCATTCTTCCAGCCTGACCAGGCAGTTGATTTCCCGGCGGCGGTGATTTTTACCGCGGTAGTTAAACCGGTGTTCGTTGATATATAGTGCCGGCGCTTCGTCAGATACGAGGACCCGCTGCTTCAGCCAGCTTGCCAGGGCAGCCGCGGCGCGGGTGTATTTGTTGTCAGCCTCTTTATCGTGCGGCAGCTCGCGCCCGTATTCGATGCGGACGAAGTTGTAGTCGCTGCGCTGGTAGAGTTCCTGCTGTAGCTGGGGGGAAATGATATCGTAGGGGGGACAGATTACCCTGGCCAGGTTTTTCACCAGTGCCGGGTTGTAATGTACGCCGTAAAAAGGACGAATGTCAGCCAAGCCGGAAGCTCCTTTGTATATGGTTGATGCACAGGTTGTTATTGTTAGTTTAAAGCATAATTAAGAAAAGGCGCAAGTAACATGTAATGCAAAACCGGCCGCTTTTCAGCTATAATATTTGATAAAGAACAGGATAACCGGAGGGAAGCCTTGATTATCAGGAAGCTCGTCGTCGGGCAGATTGCCAGCAACTGCTATATCGTCGGCTCGGAAAAGACGAAGGAAGGCATGATTATCGACCCCGGCGCTGACGCCAAAGAGATTCTACGCACTGTCGAGAAGCTGGGACTGAAGATAAAGCTCATTGTGTTAACCCACCGCCATCCGGACCACGTCGGTGCGGCGGCGCAGGTCAAGGCGGCCACCGGCGCGGAAGTGGCCGCCCACGCCGAGATGGCCCGCTACCTGCCACAGTCGCCCAGCTATATCTACGAGCCGCCCTACGAGGCTGCCCCCTATCCTGACCGCATCCTCGAGGAAGGCGACCGCATTGATATCGGCGACTTGCACTTTTCTGTCTTGCACACGCCGGGGCACACGCCCTGCGGCATCAGCATCGTGGGGGAGGGGCATGTCTTTACGGGGGACACGCTTTTCAACTACGGCATCGGCCGGTACGATTTGGTTGACGGCGACGGCCGCGCGCTAATCAACGGGATTAAGACCAAGCTGTTAACGCTGCCGCCGGAAACCGTCGTCCATCCCGGCCACGGCCCGGACTCGCTCATCACTACGGAAAAGCGGGCCAATCCTTTCTTGAGATGAAGGCCTCACGCTTTTTTAAGTATCTTCGGCCTGAAATCAAAGGTGGAGAAAAGGTCTGCCATCGTTTCCGCCCGCCGTATGAGCTCCACCGAGCCGTCGGTATGTAAGAGCAGTTCCTGGGGGCGCAGCCAGCCGTTATAGTTCCCGCCAATCGCTGGGGAGTGGGCACCGGTGTCATGCTGGACGATGATATCGCCGATTTCCGCTCTCGGTAAGAGCCTCTGCCTGGCGAACTTGTCGTTATTTTCGCACAGGGGCCCGACGACGTCGACCGTCTCCTCCTGGCCCTGCCGGGGCTGGCCTGACGGGTCGAGAACGGTAATGTGGTGGTAGGCCGTTTCGTAAATGGCCGGACGCGGGTTGGCGGACATGGTGGCGGCATTAACGCCGACGTATTCGCGGTACTTGCTCATCCGGTTGATGACCGTCATCACCAGGGCGCCGTGCGGGCCGGTAATATAGCGGCCGCATTCCATGAATAATCTGGGGGAATATCCGTTTTTTTGTTTGAATGTCTGCAATAAGTTTTCCGATTCTCCGGCGAGAGCGGGCAGGTCGAAGCTGTTGTCCCCCGGCCGGTAAGGGATGCCTATGCCGCCGCCGATATTGAAAAACTCGAACCTGATGCCCAGCGCCTGCGAGACCATCTCCATGACCTCGAGCAGCATCCGCACGGTCTCCACCATGTAGCGGTAGTCCCGCTGATTGGAAACAATCATCGTATGCAGGCCGAAGCGCCTGGCGCCGCGTTCCTTAGCTCGCCGGTAGCCCTCGGTAATCTGGTCGTGCCGTAACCCGTATTTCGCTTCCACCGGGTTGCCGATTATCTGGTTGCCGGTACGCCTTTCGCCGGGATTGTACCGGAAACAAATCAGCTCCGGGACTTCGGGCAATCTGTCAATCATGGAAAGGTCATCAAGGTTTAAGATACAGCCGCCGTCAGCCAACGCCAGGCGGAAAAGCTCGTCAGAGGTGTCATTTGAGGAAAACATGATGTCCTCGCCGGTAAACCCGTTACGCCGCGCCAGCGTCAGTTCCGAGGACGAGCTGCAATCGACTCCGAAGCCGAGTTTTTGCATGATTTTCAGGATGGCGGGGTTGGGCAGCGCCTTTACCGCGAAGAACTCACGGAAACCGGCAATATTTTGGAAATTGAGCTTTAACGCTTCGCCCGTGTCCATGATTCCACGTTCGTCGAAGATATGAAAAGGCGTGCCGAAGTATGCGATGATTTTCGGCAGCGCCGGGAAAAGGCGTTTCTGGAAAGCTGGTGACATCGGCATAGGCAAGCCCTCCTTCCTGCCGTTTATTATATAAAAAAGGGGCATGACGTTAAAAGTCATGCCCCTTAATCAATACCTAACTCGATTAGCCAATAAACAGCGGGCACATCACCAGGGTGATGGTGGCCAGGAGTTTCACCAGCACGTGCAGGGAAGGCCCGGCGGTGTCCTTGAGCGGGTCGCCGAGGGTATCGCCGACCACCGCCGCCTGGTGAGCGAAGGACTTCTTGCCCAGGACATTACCGTTCTCATCCTTGAGCTGTCCGTCCTCGATCATCTTCTTGGCGTTGTCCCAGGCGCCGCCGCCGTTGTTCATGAAGGACGCCATCATGATACCGCCGATGGTGCCTACCATCAAAACCGCGGCCACGACCATCGCGGCGTCATAGCCTGGCGAAAGGTAGCGGAAAACAACGCCGATAACAATCGGGCCGAGCACCGGGAGCAGTCCCGGGGCAATCATTTCCCGTAGACCGGCGCGGGTGGTGATATCCACGGCCTTGCCGTAGTCCGGCATGTGGGGATGCGCCGGGTCCTTGGGATTGAGAATCTCGGGGTCAGCCTTAAACTGGCGGCGTACCTCCTCAATAATCTTGGAGGCGGTCTTACCGACGGCCTTAATGGCCCAGGCGCTGAAGAGGTAGACAATCATCGCGGCGAGTAAAGCGCCAACAAATACTTCTATGCGGGCAATATTAACGATATTATATTGGCCTTCAGTCCCGAATTTAATAAGAGATACGCGGTCCAGATAAGCCTGGAAAAGCAGGAAGGCGGCCAGACCGGCGGAAACCATGGCGTAACCCTTGGTCAGGGCCTTGGTGGTATTGCCGACGGCGTCCAGCCGGTCGGTTATCTTGCGTACTTCCGGCCCGGCCCCGGCCATCTCGTTGATGCCGTTGGCGTTATCGGTGATGGGGCCGAAGGTGTCCATGGACAGGACGTAAGGACAGGTCATCAGCATGCCCATCGTCGCCACGGCCGTGCCGAAAGCCCCGGCCCCCTGGACACCGCTCTGGGCCCCGAACCAGTAAGCCAGCAGCAGGGCCACACCGATGATGAGGGCAGTAGCGAAGGTGGTGGAAAAACCTACCGACATCCCCATGATAATATTGGTAGCCGGCCCGGTCTTGGAAGCTTCGGCAATCTCGCGTACCGGGCGGTAGCGCCATTCCGTGTAGTACTGGGTGACAAAGACGATAACGACGCTGGCGACGATTCCCACCATACCGGCCCACAGGAGCCACCAGTTATCGAGCATGAAGCGGACGGTGATTATCAGGCCTACTATAGAAAGCGCGATAGCCACGAAGTAACCCCTGTTGAGAGCGTTCATGGCGTTCTCACTCTCTTTGGCCCTAACGGTGAGCAGGCCGATCATACTGGCAATCATCCCGAAACCACGTACGCAGAGCGGGAACAATATCCAGGCGATATCTTTGGTAGCCAGGTAGGCGAAGACGCCGAGAATCATCGCACCGATGTTCTCGGCAGCGGTCGATTCGAAGAGGTCGGCGCCACGGCCGGCGCAGTCGCCGACATTATCACCGACAAGGTCGGCAATCACGGCGGGATTACGCGGGTCATCTTCCGGTATCCCGGACTCGACCTTACCAACGAGGTCGGCACCGACATCAGCAGCCTTGGTATAGATGCCTCCGCCCAACTGGGCGAAAAGCGCCACGAAGCTGGCGCCGAAACCGAAGCCGACAATCAGGTGGGGCGAGATTTCTGGCGTGTTGTTGCCGCCGTAGGCAAAGAAGATGATGGTGACCCCGATTAGGCTAAGGGCGGTGATGAGGAAACCGGATACCGCCCCGCCCCGCAGGGCGACGTTGACAGCCTCCGACAGGCTCTTCTGTGCGGCGGCGGCACAGCGTACATTTGATTTCACCGCGATGTACATCCCGATGAAACCGGCCAGACCGGAACAAAAAGCGCCCACCAGAAAGGCGACGGCGGTTCGCCAGCCTACATCCAGGCCGCTGTAACCGTACTTCTCCACCCCGGTATGGCCCAGCACGCCCACCAGAACGCCGATGATGATGGCTATCGCCACCGAATACATGGCGATGGTGCTGTACTGGCGCTTGAGAAAAGCCCAGGCGCCCTGAAAAATGATATCGCCGATTTCCTTCATTTTAGGCGTGCCGGTGGGGTGCTTCATCACGTGCATGACGAGAAAAACAGCAAAGACAAGAGTGATTACCCCGGAAACAGGTACAATCCAAAAAATTCCAGGTAACATTTTCTCCCTTTCTAGGTTGTTAGAATGTGTTTGTTTTATCTCACCTTGCGGGTCGGCCTCTTTTTTGCACCGGCCATTCCGCCCGGCTAATTTGGATTTTTTAAAAACAGATAGAGCAGGAGTAGGTCCTACCCCTGCCCTGTCTTATTTGACCCTGATAAACATGGTTACCATGATTATATAAAATTATCAGCCTGCTGTCTATATCTAAATACTTAAGACTCCGGTACGATTAACTATCACTTTGGTAGAGGCTTGTGCATGACGTACTGCGGTGTTAAGGCCACGTTCATAAATATCACCGGTTTACGCACCGCCCTGAAAACGAGGGGGCAGTGTATCGTGTTCCTGGGTATGTGCAGGACAGTAGGCCCGGTGATAATGTGCTTTTCGCCCTCCTCGCCCAGGTAAATTTCCACTTCGGCATCGAATTCGGTGATGTTGAGCGAATTTGACCCGTAAAAATGCAGGAACTGGTCGAAGTCGTGGGCGTGGGCCTCCTCCACCATGGTGTGCGCCTCGGTGACGCAGTTCCACAGCACGGAAAAGTTCTTTTCGCCTACCTCGGTATGCTGCCGGCTATAAAAGATAAGCCTCGGCCCGAATTTGCCTTTGACTATCGGGTCTTTGAAAAAGTATTTGCCGTATTTGCTTTCTGCCATTTTATAGCCTCCGTCACCGTGAATTATCCGGGGGGCAGATTAAAGAAGGCGTTAAAACTTGACCCTGGGTATCCGGTCTTCCTTCATGCTGTCGGCCCCTGTCCAGAAGTAGGCCTCGCCGGTATAGATATGAAATACGGCCAGCAGGGGATTATCCGGCTTGGTGATTCCAAAGTCCTTGACAAAGGGCCTTTCCTTGATGCATCTGGCCCTCAATTCCATGTCATCATCGATGAATCTGACCTTACCGGATACCCTCATGACTTTTTTTTTGTCCTTGGTGTTAAAGCAGACTTCCACCCTGGGATTTTTCCTTAACTGCCGGCACATCGCCTTGACAGACTGCGCCTGGAAATAGAAACCGGTCTCATCGGCGAACCACATTCTCAAAGCTCTTACCCTCGGCTGGCTGCCTTCCGCAGTGGCCAGATAGCAGGCCCGGTTTTCATTAGCAAAGGCCACGTATTCTTTAAAGTCCATGAAAAATCTACCTCTCCCGCGATTATTTTCAGTGTCGTAATACGATACGAATATAAGCCATAACTAATTTATTACGTTTTGCCCCGGATGTCAAACGAAAAAGAAATGGCGCGTCCTGAAACGTTCGGGCAACGCCATTGCCGTGCCAATCCATGGAAGATAACAAAACGCGGCTAGCTCTTGGGGTTCCACCTCACATCCGCATAACGCTCTCTTAGCTTGGGCTTTTCGATTTTGCCCGTGGGGTTACGGGGTACATCGCCGAAGAGGATGAGCCTGGGCCAGGCGTACTTGGGAATTTGCGGTTCGTAGTAGGCCCGCATCTCCGCTTCGGAGAGGTCGGCGCCTTCCTTGGGCTGGACGACGGCGGCCACAACCTCGCCGTACCTTTCGTCCGGGATGCCGATGATAGCCACGTCCTTGACCTTGGGCTGTCCGATGAGGACGGACTCCAGGTCGACAGGGTAAATGTTTTCCCCGCCGCTGATGATAAGGTCTTTCTTTCTATCGATATACGAGATAAAGCCATCTTCGTCCTGCCTGACAAGGTCACCGGTATAAAGCCAGCCGTTTTTCAGGGTCTCGGCGGTCTTTTCGGGGTTTTTATAGTAGCACTTCATCACGTTATTGCCTTTGATAATCATCTCGCCGACGGTGCCCGCGGGGACGTCGTTGCCCTTATCGTCCACCACCCGGGCATCGAGGTTGATGCGCGGGTATCCGAAGGAACCGAGCTTATGAATGTTCTCCAGCCCCAGGTGCATGCAGGGCCCGGCCGATTCGGTCAGGCCGTAGTTCTC
>CAYWZO010000080.1:0-6671 GCA_964462865.1 uncultured Dehalococcoidaceae bacterium
CCGACATAGAGTTCCGTGAGACTTACGATTTATGCCGTGAGATGAAGTTCGCCCGCATTCATGTTTTTCCATACTCGCCGCGCCCGGGGACCGCGGCGGTGGACATGCCCCACCAGGTGCCGGAACCGGTGAAGAAAGAGCGCAGCCGGCAGATGCTTTTACTTGCCGATGAGAGCGCGCAGAGTTTTCAACGGCGGTTTTTAGGGAGGATTATGGAAGTGCTCTGGGAGCAGCAGGCCGGCGGGATATGGTCCGGCCTGACGGGCAACTATATCAAGGTTTATACAAAAAACGGCGAGGATTTGACCAACCGGCTCCTGCCGGCGAAGCTCGTTAAAATCTACCGGGACGGCGTGTGGAAGGAAATATCCAGCGCCATGACTGACTCCATTTCCCCGTAGTATTCCTCTTTGAAGAGTAATTTCCAGCCAAAGCGCGCCAGGAAACGTTCCTGGTCAGGCGTGAACAGGTACAGCTTTTTAGCTCTTGCAGCGCGCGCTTCGGCAATGACCCGATTAATTAATGCAGTGCCAACTCCTCTTTTTCTATAATCCTTATCTACATAGAGGCTGGCAATACAGGGAGATAATTCTCGATGGGTATCCATGTCGTAGTCTTCCAGTGCTGCCGTACCGATAACAATACTGTTATGTACGGCCACAAACATGGTCGGGATGCCGCCCCTCCGGTAATGAGAAGACAGAAAATCGGTATAACTATCGAGCGTAAAATTGGGCATAACGTGATGCCACTGGTCGTAGTGCCACTTGGCGATAGTATTTATTGATTCAGGATGGTCATTAATGTATTCAATAATAAGATTCATTTCTTGAGCTTATTCATGGGGTTTTTATCTTCACAGGGCACTTTTGTCCAGCCTGATGCCCAGCACCACCGAGGTCTCAATCTGGCGCCGGGGGATATCCCAGTACCTTTCCAGCAATTGTTCTTTGTCGGCCAGCAGCTTAAAGCCATGCTTGTGGTAAAAAGCCACCGCCCAGTAGGCCGCCGCCCAGGTGCCCACCAGCAGGCGCGGCGTGGTGGTAATGGCTACCAGGTGGGCCAGCAGCCGGCTGCCGATTCCCCGCCCCTGGTACCGCGGCAGCACGTAGGCGTGGCGGATGAGGGTTACGTCCTGCACTGGTTCGATTCCCATGACGCCCGCCAGGCCGTCTTCTTCCTCCCAGCCGTAAAAGGTCACCCGTTGCATCTCCCGCTCCAGTTCCTCGCCGGGCATGTAGGGCTGGTGATAGCAATCAGCCTCGATAACGCCGTCGTAGGCTTTAGCCGCCTCGTTGATTATATGGTATATCCTCTCGAAATCTCCGGCGGTACATTCACGTATCATCTTACTAGAGGTGTCCTTTTGTCTATATTATACCCAAGCTGGTTGGCCGGGGGAAGGGCGGGAAAAATGAGCGAGAAAAGTGTTGTGGACGGGAAAAATATGTTATAATTGGCTATTGATTGCCGGAACAACCTCTGGTTGGTCCGGAGATGTCTATTAGGGCCTTGCATTGTGCCCGCTTTTTCTTATTTTCTGTGATGTAGGGAAAGTGTTTGAACCGCTGGGTGAACCGAATAATGTGAGGAGGCTATCTTGAAAAATTACCTCGCAGCTTTACAGGCAAGAACCAGCCATGATGACTATAATAAATTATGTGCCATAAATAATACGGAGGTACACCGGGCCATTTATGAGTCGGCGGAACTCTGTAATCCGGAGACCGTCTTTATCTGCAGCGATACGGCTGACGAGGTCGCCCACATCAAGAACATGGCGATTGTTACCCGTGAAGAAAGCGCCGCCTTAACCATCCCGGGGCATACCTTCCACTTTGATGGCCCCAATGACCAGGGGCGTGACCGCCAGGTCACCAAGCTCCTCGTGCCGAAGGGGGATTCGCTCAACGATGCTCTCAACCAGATTGAACGGGAAGAGGGGCTTACGGAAGTGCACGGGTTGTGCAAGGATTCGATGAAGGAGCGTACCATGATTGTACGCTTTCTTACTCTGGGCCCGGCCAATTCCGTGTTTACCATTTATTGCCTGGAGTGCACCGATTCCTGGTACGTCGCTCACAGCGTCGACCTTCTCTACCGGAAGGGTTACGAGGCTTTCCGCCAGGCCGGCCCGGGAACGGAATTCTTCAATACCTTGCACTCCGCCGGCAAGTTAAATGAAATGATGGTCAGTCAGGATTATCGAAAGAAGCGCATTTATATCGATTACATGACCAATACGGTCTATAGCATCAACAACCAGTATGCCGGTAATTCCATAGGTTTTAAGAAGCTGGCCCTCCGGCTGGCTATTCGTAAAGCCCATAAGGAAGGGTGGCTTGCCGAGCACTTTATGATAATGGGAGTCTCCGGGCCGGGTGGACGCAAGACTTATCTCGCCGGTGCTTTCCCCAGTGCCTGCGGCAAGACATCCACCGCCATGCTTCCGGGGGAAACGATACTGGCTGATGACATCGGTTACGTCCGTAATATCGATGGTGTCTGCCGCGCCGTGAACATCGAGTGTGGTATTTTCGGTATTATCCAGGACATCAATCAGAAGGACGACCCCCTTATCCACCAGATACTTACCAGCCCGGGGGAGATTATCTTCACCAATATCCTGGTCAAAGACGCCATGCCGTGGTGGCTGGGCATGAATGGCGAGCTTCCCAAGGACGGGATTAACTACACCGGTGAATGGTTCGAAGGCAAGACCGATGAAAAAGGTGAAAAAGTACCGCCGGCTCACAAGAACGCCCGTTATACCGTTGCCCTCAAGGCACTGGCAAATTGCGACCCTGAACTGGAAAATCCCGCCGGCGTGGAACTGGGCGGTATCCTTTACGGCGGCCGTGACTACCGCGGCTACGTACCGGTCCAGCAGGGATTCGACTGGGAGCATGGTATCGTGGCCTATGGCGCGGCTCTGGAGACGGAAACCACCTTTGCGACCATCGAGGCGGAAGGCAAACATGAGATAAATATCATGAGTATTCAGGACTTTATCTCTATCCCGCTAGGGCAGTACCTCCATAACTATCTGCAATTCGGGAAAAAACTGAAAAAAGTACCGCTGGTATTCGGGGTGAACTATTTCTTGAGGGACCTGGAAACCGGGGAGTTTTTAAACGAACATCAGGATAAGCATGTCTGGATAAAGTGGATGGAGTTTCGCATACATAGCAACGCCGAAGCGATTAAAACCCCCACCGGCTGGATCCCGACCTACGATGACTTGCAGTGGCTCTTTAAACAGGTCCTGGATAAGAATTATTCCAAAGAGGACTATATCAAGCAGTTCACCATCCGCGTTGCGGAAAACCTGGCCAAGCTCGAGCGCGTGGAAAAGTTCTACCACGAAAATATTTCCGATTTATCCTCCGAGGTCTGGCACATACTCAAGGACCAGCGCGAGCGCCTGCTTGAAGCCCGGAAGAAATTCGGCGACTATGTATCGCCGGAAAGTTTCCGGTAGATAAACATCGCAGCGGCCCAAACACTAAAGTGAGGCAGCTCTACGGAAACACGTAGTGGGGAAAGTTACTACGGTTTAATTAGATGCCCCCTGAAGCTGATGCATAAGTTCCTTAATGTTCCTTAATTTTTCCAGTTCCATAACATAGTCGATGGAGCGCTCGATTTTCTCTTGCGTCAAGATTCTTGAGGCATTGTGACGATACTTTCCGATAAGTTCCTCGGTTGTTAATTTATACAACTCATTAAAAAGCTTCTGCTCTTTAAACTCCCTTCCTCTCGCGGTAACTTCCACGATGCTTGTCTGGTTCTTAACAAATTCAGGATTACCCTGAAAACTAACCTTTTTAGCGAAATCCTGTATCTCCGGGCTACGGACTTTTTCCAGGTCCTGCCACTCTACTCCTCTGGGTACACCGCTGGCTGCCATGGCGAAGATATAAGCCGGGCTAAACTGGACATCCGCAATACTCACCAGTTCAGGGTTGGTAAAACAGGGCACATCCAGAGTGGGATGCCCGAATATCCGGACACTCTCGATATCTTCCGGTTTGAGGCCGTTATCTTCAATAATCTTTAAAAAGCAGTCCAGTTCCGTCTGAAACATACGGCAGCATGGATAAGGCTTGACAACGATTCCATCAGAAATAACCCAGGTTTTTCCGATATCCTTCAGGATATTATCCGGGTGCCACCGGTCATAACCGGCAAGTTTCCAGAAGCCCTCTTTATCATCCAGTACCGATGTATCTCCCAGATATCCCATTTCCGCCAGAAGTACTGCCGTTAAGCCGCCTGTGTTCTGCCACCCTGGTACGCCGTACTTGGCCATGGAGCGGTTATCGGCAAAGGTATACCTGATCCAGGTCGGTACCTGGCATAAGTGCGCGGCAATTCCCATGGCATGCCTTAACTTATGTTGCTCCAGTCCCATGATCTTACCGGCTCCCGCTGCCACGCCGATGTTACAACCGGCATGACCCCAACGAGGGGACCATCTGAACTCCGGTTTCTCCCCCTCACCAAAAGAAAATCCTTCGGGGAGGGCACCGCAAATCCTGCCCCCAACTTCAAAACCTATCACGGTTGCCAGAATAAGGTCTTTACCCGTAGCTTCAGCAACCTCTGCCATGGCCAGGATGGAAGGGATGATATATGGCGGGGAATGAATGCCTGGTATAACCAGAGGATCGTAGTCAATAGTATTGGTGAGCTGACCGTTGGCAAATGCTGCGTTGGTACAGGCGACCTTTCCCTCTACCCCGATGATAGAAGATTCGGGAGGCCCTCCCAGTCTTTTTGCCAGAGCAAGGACCATCTTTCCCGGGTCGGTGGTGATTCCAGCCAGGGCGCAACCAATGGTATCCAAGAATAGCAACTTTAAATTGTCTACGATTACTTGCGGCAGGTCTTCATATCTGGTTTCCACGGCTAATCTGGCCAATTCTTGGGATATCTGGTCTTTCATTTATCTTCCCCCCTCTTAAACAATATTTTTAGAAAAGTATATAGTAAGCGAAAAATGCTTTTCCAGTTTACATCTAAACTGCTGGCATCATCAGGTAGCATAAACAGGGCCATCGGGACATAAGAAATCGGGGCGGCATTATCTAATATTTTTACGCTACCATGAATTTCAATAACTTACCCACACTCTCCAATCTCTCCAGATCTTGGAGGAGTTCGAGGACGCTCTCCGCTTTTTTCCTGCTTATCGTTTTTGAGAAGGCAACCTGTTGGAGGAATTTAGCGATAATTTGCCCTCGCGGCGTCGGTTTAGTGGCCCAGTCTCTGGGTTCGGATTTATATTCCGAAAGCTGCCTGCCATTCGTCAGGCGCAGGTCAACCTGGATACCGAGTTCGGCGCCCTCAGGTCGCTCGACCATTTTAATCTTCTCAACGATGGATTTTATCCGGGGGTCGCGTATAGCTTCTTCCGTGAAATTCTGAAGGCCGACGCTTTTATTTACCAAAGCCGTGGCGACGGTATAAATATAGCTAAACGCAGCATCGCCCTGGGGGAAATCCCGGATTACGAAAGGCTTGGCGTAATAAAAATTTGCCGTTTGACCGTAAGGAACATGAATCACAACCTCTTCAATCTCACCAACATGAATGTTATTTTGGCTCATTAAGGTAAGTACAGCATCGATACCGGCGTGGGTAGGCATACCGCAAGGATAGGGCTTAAAATAGGCCTCACCGTAGAATTTTTTCCCGAGGTCCCGGGTCAGGATACCCGGGTCGATACAGCCACCGCCGTAAACATTAAAATACCCGTACCGACTGAATAGAGGGTCATACAGGCCGCTCCATCCTCTTTTGGCTAGCCTGGCGGCGAATATACCATGCATGGCCGCTGTCCCTTGCCCGAGCTTGAAGGTTGGGGCGCCATCCCAATAACATTGAAGTGTTCCGCCTATTAGACTCACTGCGATTCCGAAAGCGTTCTTGGTCTGCTTTGTATTTAGTCCGAGTAAACGGCTGGAGGTTGCGACGGCGGCCAGATGGCTTAAAGTGGTACAGCCGTCCCAACCCAGGTTGATTGGATGTCCAGCGGAAGCAGCCTGTACTCTTGCCGCCACATCATCACCGACTATCATCGCGGTGAGTAATTCTTTACCGCCAGCGCCCAAGGCTTCAGCGAGCGCCAGAGCCGTGGGTACAGTGGTGGCGGCATGATGTGACGGGAAAAACTTACCTTCCAAAACATAAGCCATGACCTCAAAGTCATAAGAGCGGACCATGACCGCGTTCACCATCGCCGCATGTTCCGTCGGTATCCTCTGGCCGAAAATCATGACAGTGGACTCTCTTTGTCCACCCGACTGCCGTACCAGGTCCGTTAACTCTTTGTTGTCGGGAGCGTTAGCACCGCCAATGATGCAGCCGAGTACATCGATGATACGGTTCTTGGCGAGTTCTATGGTGGCAGTATCCAGATTTTCGTATTGTGTCCCGGTAACGTTCGCCGCGAGAGCTTCGATGGCCGGAATGGAGTCTGAGTCTGACATATCTAAGTTACCTCCCCAGAACAATATCAGGATGAAATATGTATCAAGAACCTTTCATCACTGGTTCACGGTGGTGTTTCCCCTCATTCAGCTGGAGATATTTTAATGTTACCGGCGAGCACGTCAATTAATACATGGTCATCCCACCGTCTACGCTGAAGACCTGCCCGGTAATAT
>CAYWZO010000081.1:0-6556 GCA_964462865.1 uncultured Dehalococcoidaceae bacterium
AAATGATAACGCACTCCTTGCCCAGGCGGTCAATGTTTATTTTATTCAGAACGATACCGCCCCCGCAAGCGATGACGCTATTTTTCTTAGCGGCGACCTCACAGGTGGCCTCTATTTCGAGCTCCCGGAAGCGGATTTCACCTTCATCAAGGAAAATGGCGGGGATGGACTTCCCGGCTTTCCTGGCAATCAGGTCGTCCAGCTCGATAAACTCCTTGCCCAGTTCTTGCGCCAGTATTTTTCCCACCGCCGTCTTCCCCGTTCCCATGAAACCGATTAAAGCGATGCTAGTCTTCATGCCGCTCCAGCATTTTAATGGCTTCCTGCCGCATCAGTTCGAGCGGGACGGGCTGCCCGGTAAACAGTTCAAAGCCGAGGACGCCCTGCCAGGCCAGCATATCGACGCCGTCAATGGTCCGGCAGCCGGCGGCCTCCGCCTCCCGTAGCAGCCGCGTCTTCGGGGGGCTGTAAATCACATCGAAGACAGTCAGGGCTTCCTTGAGCATCTCCGCGGGCACGGGACTGCTGGTAGCCTCCGGACTCATGCCGACGCTGGTGGCGTTGACCAGGATTGCGGCCCCGGCCAGTGCTTCTTTAAGCTGTTCGAAACCCAGTTCCATGACTCTCACATCCATTTTTAGGTCTTCCCGGATAAATGCGGCGATGTCATCCGCCCAGTCCAGTTCCTGCCTTCGGTTGAGAATGGTGAGTTTTGTCCCCCGCCGGGCAAGGATGTAAGATATAGCCCGCGAGGCCCCGCCGGCCCCTAGTATAACGGTGTTTTTTCCTGCCGGCTCGATGCCGCGTTCCAGCATCGCCTGCAAAGCCCCGGGGCCGTCGGTGTTATAGCCCCGCAGCTGTCCGTCATCGTTCACCACAGTATTAATGGCGCCGATTTTCTCCGCCAGGGTGTCGAGGCTGTCCAGCAGGGGGATGATGGCCACTTTATGGGGCATGGTGACGTTGAACCCGCGGAAATTCAGGGCTCGCAGTCCCTCGACGGCCTGTTTTAAGTTCTCCGCTTTTACGAGTAAAGGCAGGTAAATATAGTCCAGTCCCATCTTTTGATAGGCGGCGTTGTGCATCGCCGGCGACAGGCTGTGCGCAATGGGGTCACCAATTATAGCACAGATTCTGGTTTTACCGGAGATTTTCAAGTCAGTCATTCGGAATCATCCCGTATATATTTCTTAAATCCTCCACCGCTATCTGCCCGGCGGCGGATTCTTTTCCTTCGGCAATCGAAGCGTAGGTGAAATAGCTGCCTATTAATGGGCAGAGCACCCGTGATATCTGCCCCACCACCCCCATGGCGAAGGCGACCACCTTTTCCCCGGGGAACTCTTTGATAAGGTGCAGCACTGCAATGTTATCCGTGAAGGTGCGGGCGGTGGTCACCACCTTGCAGATATCGGCGCCGGCAGCCAGCTGGAGCCTGACAATCTCGTGCAGCTTTTCCACCGGGGTCTCCTTATTATTATGGTAGGATATTAAACATTCAGTCTTGCCCTTGATTTCATTAACCACTTTGGCCAGTCCCGGCGTCGAAAGCTCAATATCGATTATTCTAGGCCCCAGACCGATGGCGCTCAACAGCTCTTTGATCCTATCATCCTCTTTTCCCCGCCATTTTCCCCCCTCCTCAGACCGGCGGTTGCAGGCCAGCCATGGCTTTTTCAATGAACCGGCCACCTCCCGCCAGCCTTTCCCGATAAGGTCAATGCGCACCTCAAAAAGGTCGGCCGATGCCTCGGCCCGCTTTAACATCGCCGGGTCGTCACTAACGATAGGGACGCATATTACCGGTTTGTTACCCACCGGCGAGCACCTCCTGCACCAGAGCGGGGTCGACATCAGTGGTGATGCAGGCCTCACCGATGGATTTAAGGAGGACGAACGTCAGCCGTCCCTTTTTGACCTTCTTATCATGTCCCATCGCCTGCAACAGCTTCTTTTTATCCAAGGCCGGTATCTGTGTGGGCAGTCCGGCCTCCTGGATGATTTTTTCCAGCCTGGCGGCGTCGTTGCGTGCTAGCTTGCCCATCAGACTGGCTATTCTGGCCTCCGCCACCATGCCGATGGCCACTGCCTGGCCGTGTTTGAGCCGGAAACCGGAAAGCGCCTCCACGGCGTGGCCTACGGTGTGGCCGTAGTTCAAAATAGCCCGCAATCCCGCTTCCTTTTCATCTTTGGCCACCACCGCGGCTTTTATCCCGGCCGACAGGACGACGATTTTTTCCAGTACCGCCGGGTCAAGCTCTTTCACCTTCTTGATATTGGCTTCGAGGAAATCAAAGAAATACCTGTCAGTAATGGCGGCATGCTTGATAACCTCGGCCATGCCGTTAGCCAGCTCCACTTCGGGCAGGGTTTTCAGAGTGTCGATATCGGCCACCACCATCCTGGGCTGGTAAAAAGCCCCGACGACGTTTTTCAACCGGCCGTGGTCGACCGCCGTTTTACCACCGATGCTGCTATCGACCATCGCCAGTAATGTCGTGGGCACCTGGATGTACGGTACCCCCCGCATATAGGTCGCCGCCACGAACCCGGCCAGGTCGCCGGTAACCCCACCCCCTAGAGCCAGAATGGGGGTCGTCCGCTCCGCGTAAATGCCATTAAGCTCGTCGTACAGGCGGCCGGCACTTTTCAGGGTCTTCTCCTCCTCCCCGGCCGGTACTTCGAGAACAATTACCTCGAAACCGGCCCCGGCCAGCCCCCTACCCAGCTTATCAGCGTAGATACTCTTGACGGTAGTATCGGTAATCACGACTGCCCGTCCGGAAAAACCCATTTCCTTGAGCCAGGGGCCAGCCTGGACCAGCAGGCCGCTACCCACGCGTATCTCGTAGCTGTTGGCGCCGAGTTCAACCTTAACGCTTTGCATTTAAGCCATTTTACCTTTACTCCAAATCTAATGCAACAGTAATGAACTCTGATAATTTACAGATCAACAATTGATAGCTCATAAAAATATCAATTATTAGCTATGGTTTTAAGCTTCGAATTCTGACTGTTGAATAGTTTTCACCATCGTATCGGGGTTGTGAGTAATTTATTCTTTAAAAATATTGACAGAAGGTATAAGGATGTGATAAATTTATTATTTAGTGTCTGGAATTCAGTTATAGTAGATAGATTGAGCTGAAAAACCTCGGTTTATCACTTAACAAGAATTCATAATGGATGAGCGAAGGCTCATCCATTACAATTGTAGGGGGACAGGAAAAAGACGATGCCGACGATAAATCAACTGGTACGTAAAGGGCGCCGGAAACACTTTAAAAAGGATAAGACGCCAGCTTTGAGTTTTACCTATAACTCACTTAAAAACCGGGTGTTGCGCGGCAAGAGTTCGCCGCAGAAACGGGGCGTCTGCATCCAGGTAAAGACAACGACCCCCAAGAAACCGAACTCGGCGCTGCGCAAAATAGCCAGGGTCAGGCTGACCAACCGGGTGGAAGTTACCGCCTATATCCCCGGCGAGGGGCATGAGTTGCAGGAACACTCGGTCGTTTTAATACGCGGCGGCCGTGTCCCGGACCTGCCCGGCGTACGCTACCATATCATCCGGGGGGCGCTGGACACTACCGGCGTCAGTAACCGCAAGCAGGGTCGAAGCAAGTACGGTTCCAAGAAGGCCAAAGCCAAGACCGAGGTCAGTTAGTCCGGGGGAGTTTTTATGGCCAGAAGAGCGAGAGCAATAAGAAGGGAAATCAACCCCGACGCCAGGTACCGCAGCATGACGGTATCACGGTTGATTATGAAAATAATGCAGCGCGGTAAGAAAAGGACGGCCGAGAACATTGTCTACAGCGCCCTGGAAAGGCTGGGGCAGCAGGTATCCAAAGACCCCATCGCGGCACTGGAACAGGCGGTCAAAAACGCCACGCCGCTCCTCCAGGTGAAGCCCCGCCGCGTTGGCGGTGCCACCTACCAGGTACCGGTTGAGGTACAGCCGGAACGCGGTCTTTTCCTGGCGCTGACCTGGCTAATACAATCGGCCAAGGCCCGGAAAGGCAAGGCGATGGCCGAAAAACTCGCCGATGAGCTGGCCGAGGCCTTCCAGGGACAGGGGATCACGATTAAAAAACGGGAAGATACGCATAGAATGGCCGAGGCCAACCGGGCCTTCGCTCATTATAGATGGTAAGAGGTTTGACGATTAACAGCAGTGTTAAAATAAGTCCACAGGCGGCAGGGGAGAAGAAGGTGACCAGGACTTTCCCTCTAGAAGACATCCGCAACATAGGCATTATCGCCCACATCGATGCCGGTAAAACTACCGTCACCGAGAGGATACTCTATTTCACCGGCAAAACCTATAAGATAGGTGAAGTGCACGACGGAACTGCCGTCATGGACTGGATGGATCAGGAAAGGGAACGCGGCATCACCATCACCGCGGCGGCGACCACCTGCTACTGGCGCGAGCACCGCATCAACATCATCGACACGCCGGGACACGTGGACTTCACCGCCGAGGTGGAACGCAGCTTGAGGGTGCTCGATGGCGGCGTGGTCGTCTTCGACGCCGTGTCAGGTGTCGAAGCCCAGTCCGAGACGGTATGGCGGCAGGCGGACAGGTATAAGGTGCCCCGCATCTGCTTTATCAACAAGATGGACCGCGTCGGCGCCAATTTCAACCGAACCATTTCCATGATTGAAACCCGCTTCCAGGCTATTCCCCTCCCCATACAGGTGCCGCTGGGCGCCGAAGAATCCTTCCAGGACGTCCTCGACCTCGTCAATAACAAGTGCTGGCGCTTCAATACCGACCCCGACCGCGGGCCGGACGAGATACCCATACCAGAAACAGAAAAAACCAGGGCCGCCGAACTGCGGCAGGCGCTTGTCACCAAGCTGGCCGACCACGATAACGAGATTATGATGGCTTACCTCGAAGGCGAAGAAATCACCCCCGAAGGCTTAAGACAGGCACTGCGGCGCGTGACCCTGATAAACCAGGGGGTGCCCGTCATCTGCGGCAGCGCCCTGAAGAATATGGGTGTCCAGCCCCTGCTCGACGCTATCGTTGATTACCTCCCCTCCCCGCTGGACGTACCGCCGGTAGACGGTACAGACAACCGGACGGGCGAGAAGGTCACCCGTGAAGCCAGTGACGACGCGCCATTCGCCGCGCTGGCGTTCAAAGTGGTCACCGACCCCTTCGTGGGGAGGCTGGTCTACTTCCGGGTCTATTCCGGCAGGGTTAAAATAGGCTCCCAGGTGTTCAATTCCACGCGGGGGAGGCCGGAACGCATCGGCCGGTTGCTGCTGATGCACGCCAACCACCGCGAGGACATCGAAGCGGCGGATACCGGGGCGATTATCGCCACGCTGGGTTTGAAAAACACCTTCACCGGGGATACACTCTGTGATTCATCCCGGGCAATTATTTTAGAGTCAATCAAGTTCCCCGAGCCGGTGATATCCGTTGCCATCGAGCCCAGGACACGTACCGACCAGGACAGGCTGGGCGAAGCATTACAAAAACTGACTGAAGAAGACCCCACTTTTAAGGTGAATTTTAACGAAGAAACCGGCCAGACCGTTATCTCCGGCATGGGCGAGCTCCACCTGGAGGTGCTGACCAGCCGCCTGACCCGCGAGTTCAACGTGGGCGTCAAGGTTGGCCGGCCGAGAGTGGCCTATAAAGAGACAATTACCGTACCGGTGGAGGTGGAAGGGAAGTTCGTCAAGCAGAGCGGCGGACGTGGCCAGTATGGATATGTGGTCGTCAGCCTGGAGCCGCTGGAGCGCGGCAAAGGCTTCGAGTTCGTGGATGCCGTGAAAGGCGGGGCGATACCCAGGCAGTTCATCCCGCCAGTTAAAGCCGGTATCCAGGAGGCTATGGAAACGGGCGTGATGGCCGGCTACCCGGTCATCGATGTCAGAGCCACCCTGGTGGATGGCAGCTACCACGAGGTCGATTCCTCGGAGATTGCCTTCAAAATGGCCGGCTCGATAGCCTTAAGGGACGGCGTCAAAAAGGCCAAGCCCATCCTGCTGGAACCGATGATGAATCTTGAGGTCGCCACCCCCGAGCAGTTCCTCGGCGACATTATCGGTGACCTCAACGCCAAGCGGGGACACATCAGTAAAATAGACACGCAGGGTGAACTGTACCTCGTCCATTGCCTGATACCCATGGCCGAGTCGTTCGGCTACGCGACCAGTCTCCGGTCACTCACCCAGGGACGGGCGACGCATTCCCTCGAGTTCCACAGCTATGAGCCGATACCGGCGGAGCTAACCGACGACATTATTGAAAAAGCAGCAGGCAGGAAATATGGCTAAACAGAAAATCCGCATCAAACTCAAGGGGTACGACCACCGGGTGGTTGACCAGTCAGCCAGGCAAATCCTGGAGGCCGTGGAAAGCACCGGCGCCGTGGCCGTGGGACCGGTACCTCTACCGACACGCATCCAGAAATTCAGCGTCATCAGGTCTCCTTTTATCGATAAAGACTCGCAGGAGCAGTTCGAGATTCGCACCCACAAGCGCCTCATCGACATCATCGAGACCACCTCCAAGACCATCGACGCCCTGACC
>CAYWZO010000082.1:0-6462 GCA_964462865.1 uncultured Dehalococcoidaceae bacterium
CACGTCACAGGCTCAAGACGGGTGTCAAATCGGCCACCTATCATATGCTGGAGGTAGACCGGAAAAGCAACCGGGTGCGCGTAATATTTGATATATGAAATTACCGTCGTAATAAGTCAGGAGGTGGGTTATGCCAGGGTGGAGCGGAAAACTGGAAAAGGTTGACGATTATCGCTGGCGCATACCTAAAAGCTACAAGGCAGGCATGCGGGTGGACGGCCTCATCTACGCCGATGAAGGCATGCTGCGGCATATTATCGACGACCAGGCACCGGAGCAGGTAGCCAACGTGGCCTTTCTGCCCGGCATCGTGGGCGACTCCCTGGCCATGCCGGATATCCACTGGGGCTACGGCTTCGCCATCGGCGGGGTGGCGGCAACACGCATTAGCGACGGCGTCGTCTCGCCGGGCGGGGTGGGCTTCGATATCAACTGCGGCGTCCGCCTGATGCGCACCAACCTCACCGGTGAGGAAGTCCGGCCACGCATCAAGCAACTTGCCGATGCCCTCTTCAACGCCGTCCCTTCGGGGCTGGGCTCGAAAGGGAAAATTAAACTGAACTCCCGGGAGATGGATGACGTACTGGTCAAAGGGTCGCGCTGGGCGGTCAACAACGGCTATGGTCGTAATGAAGACCTGCTCACCACCGAGGAAGGTGGTGAAATACCCGGTGCTGACCCCGACCGCGTCAGCGGCCGGGCCAAAGAACGCGGCATCCCGCAACTGGGCACCCTCGGCTCTGGCAACCACTTTCTGGAGGTCGCCCTCATAGATGAAATTTACGAGCCGGAAATCGCCCGCGTCATGGGCCTCGAACGCTTGGGACAGGTGGTGCTTTACGTCCACTGCGGCTCGCGGGGGCTGGGCCATCAGGTCGCTGGCGACTACATTAAAGAGATGCTCCGGGCGATGCCGAAGTACGGCATCCAGGTGCCGGACCGCCAGCTGGCCTGCGCCCCGGTGGACTCCGCGGAAGGCCAGGCTTACCTCGCCGCCATGCGCTGCGCCGCCAACTACGCCTGGGCCAACCGCCAGTGCATCAACCACTGGGTGCGCGAGGCGTTCTCCCGCGTCCTGGAAATCGGCGATACAAAAGCGGGGCTGGAGCTCATTTACGACGTCACCCACAATATCGCTAAAATCGAAGAACACGAAGTGGAAGGAAAAAAGGTGAAGCTCTGCGTGCACCGCAAGGGGGCCACCCGCGCTTTTCCACCCGGCCACCCGGACGTGCCGCCGCAGTATGCGAAAATCGGGCAGCCCATCCTTATCCCCGGGGACATGGGGCGGGTGTCTTATGTGCTGGCAGGCACCGAGCGGGCGATGCAGGAGACATGGGGCTCGACCTGTCACGGCGCCGGGCGGATGCAGAGCCGGGCGGCGGCCAAGCGGCAGCTCCAGGGCCGCGACGTGCTGGCGGCGATGGAGGCTAAAGGCATAACCGTGCGCGCCGGCAGCCTCTCCGGCCTGGCCGAGGAGGCCTCGGAATCTTATAAGGACGTTAACGACGTGGTGAACGTGGTGCAGGGCGCCGGCATCTCCAAAAAAGTCGCCCGCACCCGGCCGATAGCGGTGATAAAGGGGTAGAAAATGGAGCCGAAATATTCGGTAGGTCAGCGGGTAAAATTCGTATTAATCGAGGGCTCTGACCCCGCTATCGACCGGCAAATCAATGCGCTGGCGGGCAAAACTGGCGTGATAGTTAAGTCCTATTGCGTCACCCGGGATGAAATGCCGGACCTTATTAAATCGTTTATCTATACCGATGTTTATTCTTGTGACATTCAGCTTGATGATGGCGAAACAGTCCGCGGCATACCGGAGGCGGCTTTAGAACCGGATGATACCGTTGTATATGAGTAGATGCGCCATTGCGCACCTGCGCTATCACGCAAATGCTATTCTCCACTGCTGCCGGGCTTTTAGCCCTGTTTGCTTTTGCTTGAATCCAGCACAAGCTGTCATTGCGAGGGGGCGCCAGACCCCGTGGCAATCTCGTAGATGGGGATTGCTTCGCTTCGCTCGCAACGACATAATGAAAAACAACCAAATGCAAATAATGCCGGGCCTTTAGCCCCTTGACATAAGGCGGGCGGATGTTTTAAGATAGTCCAACCAATTCACCTGGTGAATCAGACCCCAGGAGGTGTGCCATGTTGCTTGCTTACCAGATTATTCTCATAATCGCCGGAGTCCTGGCTCTCTATGATGTGTTTCTGATGATTACGCACCGGCCCAACCCGGTAAAGGGGTGGCCTTTACCATGCCCCATGACTATGCTTTTTCTGGGCGTGGGGCTGATTCTGATGAGCATCGCCGGCATTATTGATTAAACAGGAGAGAATACACTTAAGTCTTCGTAACCGCGACGCCAAACCTTACTTTGAGGAATTGCGCAACTGCGCTTTTACGGAAATGCTATTTTACTTACCTCCCGCAACCTCTCCAGCCCCTTAACCTCCTGCGGGAACATGGGCAGTTCGATTATCTCTAGATGAGCGTATTTTTCATGAATGTGCTTCAGGTACTGGCGCTGCTGCCGGGCTTTCGTGCGTAAAAAGTGCGACTCCTCGTTTTTCACCACATTATTGACGATTAACCGCTTTACCTTAAGGCCGTACCGGTCCAGCTCCCGGAAGGTGCCCTCCAGCTGCACCACCGCCAGGGCCTCCGGTATCGTGACCATGGTAAAGTCCACCTCGTTACGCAGGAAGTCCATGTTCGCTTCGGACAGCGCCTCCCACCTTTTCAGGATTTCCAGGACCGGCTCGCGGCTGCCCCGCCCCAGCTTCAGTTTGGAGTAGATACGCGGCGCCATTTTAAGGTGCTTTCCCAGCAGGGCGGGCGTGGCCAGCAGCGAGAGCGTCTGCCCCAGCGGCGCCGTGTCCCAGACGATGTTCTCGAAAGCGCCGTGGTGAGCCGTCTCCCGGATGTAGTCCACCATGAACTCCTCGCCCAGGCCCGGCAGCACCGAGGTCATGAACTCCACGAAGTCCGGGTAATCAATATCGACGAAAGCCGAGAAGACCTGGTAGACGTCCCGGCCGAATTTCGCATCCCACATCGCTTTGACTTCCGCCTCGCCGATTTCGCGGATAAACAGCCCCGGCAGGACTTCGTTCGGCTTGTTACCCACGGATATCTCGAAAATGTGAGCCAGGGACGGCGTGGCATCGGTGGAAATGGCCAGGGTACGCGCGCCGGCCGAGGCGTAATGCAGGGCCGCGGCGGCGGAGCAGGTCGTCTTGCCGACGCCCCCCTTGCCGGTAAACATGGTTACGGCTGGCATGTAAGGATTTTAGCAAAAGAAGGGGGGCTTACGCTAACGGCCCACTTTTACGGCAGCACGAAGATCGGGCTGTCGGTCAGCCGCAGCGAGGCGGTGTCAATCGTCTTCTCGGCACCGGTGATATCGACAACTCTGACCTGGCCGGTAATCTCTGCCGGCAGGGTATCGTTGCCCCAGAGGGCGTAGACGGTCCTGCCGCCGATGGTGAACCTGTACTGTCCTTCCTCGATATGCCAGTCGCCGACCTTTTCCCGGATTTTCTGCACGGAATCGCCCTTGGCCAGTTTTCCCAGTATATTGGCGACGGTCAGGTGCGCGTAGAAGAGGGCGGACTTTTCGCCTGAATTGGTAATCAGGGCCGACCTCTCGTCGAAAGGTATGCCCGGGTCGTAGCCCGGCGGTAGCTTGATGTTGACGTAGAAGAGCTTGTCCGCGCCGCTGGCCAGGGCGAAGATATAGCTGCGGGCCAGGATTTTAGCGAAGTCCGCGTTATTGTAGCTCTGGGTCTGGCGCGCCTGCTGGTACTGCACCTCGGTGACCCAGATAGGCTTGCCCTGGAGGCCATTCTTCGCCAGGAGCTGCTTGAAGGCCGGGATGTTCAGGTGCTCGCCGTGTCCGATGGAGTGCATGTTCATGATGTCCAGGTACTGGCCGCCCCCCGCATCGAAGACGCCCTGCCACCAGGCCGCTGACTCGGCCATCATCCCCGCCATGCCGCCCTGCACGAGGTACGCTTCGGGGTCGGCCTGCTTGACCGCCTCGTAGGTGGCTTTAAGTACCTCGGCGTATTCGGCCGGCGTGCCCTGGAAATAAATGGGCTCGGTCTGGAACTCTGGCTCGTTCATCAGCTCCCAGTGCTTGATGGGGACGGTCAGCCCCGGCATGTCGTCAAGGCTGTCGCCGTCATACCTCTCGACCAGCTTTTTAACGAAGTTCCGGTAGGCCTCCATGTCGCAGGGCTTGCCCTTGGTGGGCTGGGGGCCGCCTTTACCGGGAAGGCCGGACGGCTGCGGGCCGTGGCATTTAGCCTGGTCCCAGACGGCGAAAGGCTGGATGTTGGCCAGGACGTGCAGCCCGTAATCCTGCGCCTGAAGCACGTGCCGGTCTGTCTCGGAGAAGTCGAAGAACCCCGGCCTCTTTTCAATCATGTCCCACTGGAATAGCTCGAAGAACGGGCGGTCGAAAGCGCCGCCCGCCTCGCGGCTGGCCGAGAAGTCCCAGTGCGCCGGCATGAAGCCGAAGTGGTTTTGCATGGTCTCGGCAAAGTCGGCGGCGATGACGGTGGTCGCTATCGGCGGGAGGGCTGTCCCGGTTTCGGGTGGCCGAGCAGTTTTTTCAGGGACGGTCGTGGCTGACGATGTGGCCGCAGGAACGGTTTCCGGCGTTTTGCTGGCGGTGGGACTCGCCATCGTTGCGGCCGGAGCTGGGGTACTGACCGGAGACGTCGATGTCCCTGCCGGTGACTCTTGGCAAGCTCCGAGCGATAGAGCCAGTATCAGTATTACGATAGCCAGTACCTTTGAGCGTCTTGTCACCATCGGCGTGCCACCTGTCCATTATTGTGACAACTGGCTATACTTTAACCTTTTTTACGTTACTTGTCAACCGTTTCTGTTTAACGCACGGTGATTATGCTACCATAAAGATAAGCGTAGTGTCCGGTAACATTGAGGGGGTAAAGGATGAAAGGTTATAAATTCTTCCTTACCGTGGCCGCTATCTGTCTGGCGGCTTCGGCGGTGCTTTATTATCTCCACTTTCTGATATTTCAGGACACGCATCATATCTTTATCTACCTGCTCGGGGATATCGCCTATTTGCCGCTGGAAGTGTTCCTGGTGGTCATCGTCATCGAGCGCGTCTTGAGCCGGCGGGAAAAACAGTTGGTACTGCGCAAGATGAACATGGTCATCGGGGCCTTTTTCAGCGAAATCGGCAACTATCTGCTGGCCGACATGATAAAGCATTTTCATAATCGTGAGGAAATATCGCATAATCTAAATGTCCGGCCGGAATGGAAGGAAAATGACTTCAAACGGGCCGATGCCTTTGCCTATCACCTGAAAATCGACATCGATATCCGGAGCATCGACCTGGAGAGTTTGAAGAAATTTCTCTCCAGTAAAAGAACTTACCTCCTGACGCTGATGGAAAATCCCAACCTGCTGGAGCACGACCGCTTTACCGATTTGCTCTGGGCGACGACCCATCTGGACGAGGAGCTCGAGGCCCGGCCGTCCTTGCAAGACCTGCCCGAGGCCGACCGGCAGCACCTGGCGGTGGACATCCAGCGGATGTACGACCACCTGGCCAGCGAGTGGCTGGACTACGTGCAGCATTTGCAGTCGAACTATCCTTTCCTCTTTTCGCTGGTGCTGCGGACGCACCCGTTCCAGCCGCAGCCTTCTCCGGTGGTGGCTGGAGCATGACGGTGTACCGTTTGATTGACACCCACGCCCACCTGGACGAAATCGCTGGCCTCGATAGCGTTATCGAAGACGCTAAAGAGGCCGGGCTGGTGGCTATCGTCGCCGTCGGCTCGGACCTGGCGTCGAACGGGAAGGTGCTGCAAATCGCGGCGCAATACCAGGGGTTCGTCTACCCGGCGCTGGGCTACCACCCCTGGAATATCAAAGAAGCGGAGATGGACGCCAATCTGGATTTCATCAGGGCTAACATATCGCGGTCGGTAGCGATAGGGGAAGTGGGGCTGGACTATCATAAGCGGGTCAGGGCCGCGGCGGATAAAGACCTGCAAAAACGGGTGCTCCGGGAACTATTAAAAATAGCCAGAGACCGCGATAAACCGGCGCTCGTTCATTCCCGCTATGCCTGGCGGGACGCTTTAAATCTGGTAATCGAAGCCCGACTGGAAAAAGCCGTATTTCACTGGTACACGGGGCCCTCCAGCGTCCTAAGGGACATCATCGCCCACGGTTATTATATATCCGCTACGCCCGCCGTGGAATACCACGAGGAGCACCGGCGGGCGGTAAAAGAGGTGCCGCTGGGGCAGCTTTTGCTGGAGACGGACAGCCCGGTGGTCTATGCCCGCGGCAGAGAAAGTGAGTTTACAGCGATGCCGGCGGATGTAACGCGCTCTTTAAAAGGGGCGGCGGCCCTCAAAGGCGTGAGCGAGGCGGAGATAGCGGAAAAAACAACGGAGAATGCG
>CAYWZO010000083.1:0-5931 GCA_964462865.1 uncultured Dehalococcoidaceae bacterium
GTTCCAGCAGGTTATCCAGCAGGGAGAATCGCTCCAGATCATATGGATTTCGGGGCAGTTTTCCGCGGGATAGGTATATTTCTTGAATTGATTTTCTCGATTAGTCGTTTCGGATTCGCATCCGTACCAGGTTACCGGCGGATTCAGAATGGCATCCGGAACCAGGGTCTTGGGGATGAAGGCATCATTGGTATCGGCGATATATCCGCCCCGGTAACCGGCGTGCAGGTCCGGACGCATGACAGCCTTGGGTAACGGATATTCACCGCGGCGGTCGAACATGCCCCATTCCAGCATTTTTACCTGGTTTTGGCCGGGTTTGCCCAATCCCCGCATCGCTAGCAGCAGGATTTGCAGCCTGGCCGGCTCCGACGAATACGGTCCCCTTATCCCCGGGCCTCCGTTGCCGATTACGATTGACGTCCTTTTCGATGCCCATAATCTGGCCAAGGCTTTGACTATTCTCGCCGGAACTCCGGTGATTTCAGAAGCCCAGCGCGGGGTTTTAGCGATGCCGTCTTCCCTTCCCAGAACATATTCCACGAACTTATCAAAACCGTGCGTATGCGTCGCCACGTAATCTTTATCGTAAGTTCTTTCAGTAATCCAGACATAAGCAATAGCCAGATAGAGTGCGGCGTCCGTGTTCGGTCGGATAGGAATCCATTTATCAGCGTGAACTCCGGCGGCATAGTTAAGGTCGGGGGCGATGTAAATTTGTTGAATTCCCAGGTCAGTAAACCAGTAGCTTAACCGGCTGGCCATCTGGCCTCCCCAGCCCCAGGGGGTAGTTTCCTGGTCGCAGCCCCAGAAAAGCAGCAGTTCGGAATTTTCAGCGATGTCAGGCATCACGTTAGCTTGAGGAACCTGCTGTCCCACCGGTTCCATGCCCCAGGCGTGTTTACCTCCCCAGACCCATCCTTCCCAGCTGTCAGGGTTCCTTACCTGCAGGGTATAACCACCCAGTAATTTCAATAATCTCCGGCCGCAACCATGACAAGCATGGACGGTCTTGTTTTCACCATGGGCATCAGACTGGTAAAAAATAGCTGTCGTGGTGTATTTTCGCTTTATTCTCATTATCTCACTGGAGATAATATCTAAAGCCTCATCCCAGGATATTCTCACGTAATGGCTTTTCCCCCGATTCTCAATATGTCTCTCGCCCTTAGGGTTAAAGTCCACTCTTTTAAGCGGGTACCTGACCCGGTTCAGCGAATAACAACGCTTTTTGTAAGAGAGCGAGATAGGCGGAATCAGGGTTTTCATCAAAGGCTCAAAAGTCTGGCCGCGGGCTTCAATCTTCCAGGGATTGAACTCCCGGGGTTCATACTTCCAGTCATAATGGAGCGGCCTGATGCGGACTATTTTACCGTCTCTTACATCAACTACCGAGGCATTGGAACCGTAGGATTCACCGCACCAGCTGATATCTTTTACAAATGACTCTGTTCCTTGTATATCCCTGTTCAAATCAATAAGTTCCCCGTTAATCTCTTAGGAAATTAACAATCGGTCGCTCCAAGATAAAGGATAGAAAAACAAGAGAGTCGCACTCCGGCTGAAATAACAATCTGCTATCGCTGACTATTTCCAGACGTACTGGAATTTACCCTGCTATATTCAGGGGCGAGAGTAACATTTATAAACACCACAGGTTTATCGACTTTCTTAAAAGTAAACGGCCCATGATGTAATCCTTTTGGAATGCGGACAATCGTAGCGGTGTTGACGACATGTTTTTCCGCTTCTTTACCTAATGTTACCTCAATTTCGGCTCCTAAATCTGTTACATCCTCCGGGTTACCCCCCAAAAAGAACAGGAACTGTTCATGATCGTGTTCATGAGATTCCTGCGCCATTATCAAAGGTTCTGTAACGCATCTATAGTTTATGGAAAAATTAATATCACGCCAGTCACTCCAGGGCTTGTTTTCCCTGAGAACTACCCTTTTAAGATGCTTTGACTGTCTATCGTCTATCTGCGTGGGTGCATTTATCACATACTGCCCGTATTTGGTATTTGCCATCTTCTTATACCCTCCTTCTTTTTGATTATCGCAGCCCTGTATAATGGTTAGTTGTTTTCGGGGGTAAGGTCAGTCGAACTCCACCGGAAACACGATTCATCTTTAGATGTGAGTGCGTTCCTCACGCTGTTTTTTCTTCCAGATTCGTACCCGAGTATTTGGAAACCAGGAAGGCTTCCACACAGTAAAACGGTTTACCCACCCGGGCGTAGTTTAACGGACAATGATATACACCGGGCGGAATAGTTACCACGGCGGGGCTAGAAATTATATGTTTTTCACGTTCAGGCCCAAAGGTGAATTCCACATCGGCATCGAACTCATTCATATCCATCGGATTTGACCCGAAGAAGATAAAAAACTCGGTAAAATCGTGCTTGTGGGTCGGTTCGTGGAACATATACGGTTTTCTTACTACCGATACCGCCAGGTTCATCCTGGAAGCTGCGGGTATGATATGTTCCGGTACGGTGGATAATCCTATCCCTTCTCCACCCCATTTGTTTACCCTCACGACTCCGGTTGTTAAATATCTGTTGTAATCAGGTTCATCTATCCTTATTTCATTTAAATCTTCCCCTAAATCCACCGCGGTACGTTGAGATGTCAGGAAAACCTCGATACAATAGAATGGTTTACCCACCCGGGCGTAGTTTAACGGACAATGATATACGCCCGGTGCCGCCACCACAATCGTCGGTTGAGAAATAACGTGCTTTTCACGTTCTGCCCCAAAATAAAACTCTACATCAGCATCGAACTCCTGCATATCCATCGGGTTTGACCCAAAGAAGTAAAAATACTCCGTAAATATGTGTTTATGGGTTGCCTCGTGAAACATATAAGGTTTTCTGACTACCGTTACCCCAAGACGTATCCTGGCGACTGACGGTATAATGTCCTGCGGCACAGAGGTTAGTCCTACCCCTTCTCCACCCCATTTATTTTCTTTCACGACTTCCCTGGTTATATATTTCTCGTACACCAGCTCTGCCATTTCAGTTCTCTCCTTTTATCTATTTAGTCTCCCAGGTCAGTTTTCTTCAGATTTATAAGAATTTCGAGCTTTTTATATCATAGCATACTTTATCCGCCATTTTATCGCTTTTTTTACAGGCATTTTCAATACATGAGCTTTTAAACAGCTAAAAAGCTGACCATGGACCTGCCCCGGTTACGGTCGAAAGCGAACCGGGAAGAGAGAAGAAGACTGTTTCTGTCCATGCGAGATAAGGCTCATCTTTGTTTCTGGTGGAGAGGGGAGGGGCGAACTCCATCATGCCGAAATATTTTGAAGCTGTTAATGCAAAGACGGGCACTGCCAACTGGGTGGGCATGTCACTGGCCAGTGTCCCAAAGAGTGAAACTTAGGCAAATGCCACAAACGGAGCAACCGAAAAAACAACCCCAATCTTCCGTAGCTGTATCCACCAAGTCCGATTTGATTTTGTTTTAAATAATCCGCTCTCTCAAATTGCCCTGTGACGTAACTTAGGATAATATATTAGTGAAAGTTAAATCCATAAAAATAAGGAGTTATAATGAAAGCACTTGTGTTGAAGGGAAAAAACAAGCTCGCCATTGTTGATATGCCTTTTGAGGAAACGCTAGGCCCCGATGACGTACGCATCAAGATGCATACCATCGGCATCTGCGGGAGCGATGTTCACTATTACACACATGGTAAGATAGGCAACTTCATCGTGAAGGAGCCGATGGTGCTGGGCCACGAAGCGTCCGGCACGGTTATCGAGGTCGGTAAAAACGTGAAATCATTAAAAGTCGGCGACCGGATTTGCATGGAGCCGGGTGTACCCGACCTCCGCAGCCGCGCGACGATGGAAGGGATGTACAATCTCGACCCGGCCGTGGTTTTCTGGGCGACGCCGCCGGTCCACGGCTGCCTGCGGGAAACTGTGGTGCACCCGGCCATGTTCTGCTTTAAGTTACCGGACAATGTGAGCTACGCCGAAGGAGCCCTCGTCGAGCCGCTTTCCGTAGGCCTGCAGGCGGTTAAAAAGGCGAGTGTAAAACCCGGAGATGTCGCGCTGGTAACTGGTTGCGGGACAATCGGCCTGGTCACGGGCCTGGCTGCCCTGGCCGGAGGATGCAGTAAAGTAATTAGCACGGATATCATCCAAGGCAAACTTGACCTGGCTTCCAGCTATGGTATGGTTCCGGTCAATATTAAAAAGCAGGACCTGATGGACGTGGTAAAAAAAGAGACCGGCGGCTGGGGCGTTGATATCATCTTCGAAGCCAGCGGTAACGAGGCCGCCATCGCCGGGATTTTCCAGCCTCTGTGCCCGGGAGGTAAAGTGGTTTTCATCGGCATGCCGGTCGAGCCGGTGCCGGTGGATATCGTCGCCGCGCAGGCTAAAGAAGCCCGCATGGAAACAATCTTCCGGTACGCGAACATCTACCCGCGGGCGGTGGCGCTCCTGGGGTCGGGGAAAATAAATGTCAAGCCCCTGATTACCGATAGGTACAAATTCGCCGACGCTATCAAGGCGTTTGAATACGCGGCCAATCCCCAGCCGCGCTCGGTTAAAACCATCATTGAAATGTAGTCGGTAAATGATTAAGCCAAGACTTTCCCTGGGTCTCGACGTCAGCACGCAGAGCCTTTCGGCGTTGGTGCTTGATATTGATGAGCGAAAGAAACTCCTTGGACTTTCGCTGGACTACCTGAAAGATGAAAGGCTGAATACCTTCGGGATTCGAGAGCCCGATTATATTCTCCCTCCCCGCTCCGAAGGCGAAGCCGACCAGCCGCCATTAATGTTCCTCGCCGCCCTCGATGCTATCTTTTTCGAGTTAAAGAAAGCCGTACCGCTGGAAAAAGTCGTCGTCATCAACACCTCCGGCCAGCAGCACGGACACGTCTATCTTAACAGGGCCGCTTCCTCCATATTTGACTTGTTAAATAAAACCGGCAGCGAGGCATCGAACCTCGTTTCTCTGTTAAAGGACAGCCTGGCTTACGAACGCGCCCCCATCTGGATGACGGCGGACACCGTTAAACAGGCATCGTTTATCAGGAACAACAGCGGCGGCAAAGAGAGACTAATCAAGCTTTCCGGCTCTGACGCGCCGCTAAGGTTCACCGGACTCGTCATCAGGCGGACCGCCGAGCTGTTCCCCGAAATTTATAATCGTACCAGCATCATCCAGCTTATCTCCAGCTTCATCCCGGCCGTCCTGACCGGCCATGCTAACGTGCCTGTCGACTTCGGCAACGCTTGCGGCATGTCACTGATGAACTACCGCCGGAAAAGGTGGTCGGATACGCTGTTGCGGGCCGCCTCGCGCGGTCTGCCGGGCGGTAAAGACGCTTTACGGACAAAACTGCCGGAAATCACCGCGCCGGACGCTATCGTAGGGAGGATTGCCGCTTATTTTGTTCAGAAATACGGCTTCAGCCCTTCGTGCCGAGTTGCCGCCGGCTCCGGCGACAATCCACAGTCGAAAGTGCTGGTCAGCGGGGACCTGTTGAGCCTGGGCTCCAGCTTCGTTTTTATGGTGGCGACCGATGGTAAAAGCCGGGACATGACCGGCGCCGCCTGCGCCATGTACGATGGCGTCGGCCGGCCTTTCATGTTCGGCTGCCGCACCAACGGCGCTTTGGTCTGGGACCAGCTGCGGGCGCTTTACGGCATGCCTAAAGAGGACTACGCACCGGCTGAAGCCGCTCTGAAGCAGGCACCGGTTGGTCAAAACCTGGTTTTCTGGCAGCCCCGTGACGAATCATTCCCTTCATCGGGTAAGTTCGGGCTGGCGCGTATCAAAGCTAATAGTCCCGATCTGGCCAGCGACTACGCCGGTATCATCGAGTCCAGTCTGGCAGCGGTATATTATCATTCGAGAGGTTTTAGCCGTTCCTCCGGAGAGCCGTTATACA
>CAYWZO010000084.1:0-5590 GCA_964462865.1 uncultured Dehalococcoidaceae bacterium
CGTCTCGATGATTTTCTTGCCCATCGCCTTGCGGAAGATATCGGCCTGCCCCAGGCTGTAGCCGGCGAACTCCCGCACGATGAACAGCACCTGGTCCTGGTAAACGATGACGCCGTAGGTCTCCTTGAGGATATTTTCCAGCGCCGGGTGGGGGTACTGGATGGTCTTTTTACCGTGCTTGGCGTCGATAAACGTAGGAATGTGCTCCATAGGGCCGGGTCGGTACAGCGCCACCATGGCGGAAATATCGCTGAAGGTGGATGGCTTAAGTTCTTTGATATAGCGGCGCATGCCGCTACCTTCCAGCTGGAACACGCCGGCCGTTTCTCCGGCGGAAAGCAGGTCGAAGGTCTTTTTATCGTCCATAGGCAGTTTATAGAGGTCAATATCAATGCCGTGGTGTTGTTTGATGATGTCCCTGGCCCTGCCCAGGATGGTCAGGTTGGCCAGGCCGAGAAAGTCCATCTTGAGCAGTCCGATACGGGCGATATCGTCCATGGAAAACTGGGTCATCACGGCCTCCTGGCTGTCCATCCTGGCGCCGCGCTGTAAAGGAACGTAATTCGTCAGGGGCTCCCGGGATATCACCACACCGGCGGCGTGGGTACTGGCATGACGCGAGATGCCTTCCACCCGGCGGGCCGAGTTGACCAGATTGCGGACGATTTCATCGCTCTGGTAGATATTCCGGAGTTCCTGGTTCTCGTCCATGGCGCGAGCTAAAGTCATGCCGGGCATCCCGGGCACCAGCCGGGCCACGCGGTCAACGTCGCCGTAAGGCATACCGAGCGCCCGCCCCACGTCGCGGATGGCCGCCCTGGCGCCCAGTGTCCCGAAGGTGATAATCTGGGCGACATGGTCCTGGCCGTATTTCTGGGAGACGTAGGCGATGACCTCATCGCGGCGGTCGTCCTGGAAGTCCATGTCCACGTCCGGCATCTCCTTGCGCTCGATATTGAGGAAGCGCTCGAAGACCAGCCCGTGCTCGATGGGGTCGACGGCGGTGATGCCGAGGCAGTGGAGGACGATGCTGGCGGCGGCGCTGCCCCGGACGCCGTAGAGGATATTCTGCCGCCTGGTGAAAGAGATAATGTCCCAGACGACCAGGATATAGTTGGCGAACTGGGTGGTTTTAATGACGTCCAGCTCGTACTCCAGCCGCTGCTCAATTTCCGGGGTGGGGTTGGGATAGTAGCGGCGCAGGCCCTCACGGCACAGGTCCGCCAGGTACTCGTCGGGGGTCTTGCCTTGCGGTATCTCTATTTCCGGCAGGTGCAGGCGCCCGAATTCGAGGTCGAGGTTGCATTTAGCGGCGATGCGTCCAGTATTTTCCAGGGCCTCGGGAATGTCCTGATAAAGCTCGGCCATCTCCTGCGGACTTTTAAGGTAAAGGAAGTCGCCCGCCATTTTAAGACGTTTTTCGTCATGGATGGTGGTGTTGGTACCGATGCAGAGGAGCAGGTCGTGGGCGGAGGCATCCTCGCGGTTGATGTAATGGGTATCGTTGGTGGCCACCAGCGGGATATCGAGCTCGCGGCCGATTTGAATCAGATAGTTATTGACGACATCAGCCTCCGGTACGGGGTGCCGCATGACTTCCAGGTAAAAATCGCCGAAGGTCTGTTGATACCAGAGCGCCGCCTGACGGGCCTCGTCATAGCGCCGGTTGAGAATGAGGTAGGGCACTTCGCCGGAGAAGCAGGCGCTCAAGGCGATGAGGCCTTCTTTGTATTGCTCCAGCAGCTCTTTGTCCACCCTGGGGCGGTAGTAAAAGCCTTCCAGGTGGGCTTTAGTGGTGAGCTGGATGAGGTTCTGGTAGCCGTTTTTGTCTTTAGCGAGGAGGATGAGGTGGTAGTTGTTTTTATCCCCGGCGTTGCGGTTAAGCCGTCCATTGGGGGCGATATAAATCTCGCAGCCGATGATTGGCTTGATGCCGGCCTCTCTGGCAGCCTGGTAAAACTCGATAACCCCGTACATCACACCGTGGTCCGTAATGGCCAGGCTCTCCAAGCCCAGCTCCCTGGCTTTGGCTACCAGCGGCGCAATACGGCACATCCCGTCGAGCAGGCTGTATTCGGTGTGGACATGGAGGTGGGTAAACATCACGCTCCCCGGCTAGAAATCTAGTAAATTATAGCATAGCCCGTGAGAGTAAAAAACCGGGAAGACTGCTGCGACCAGCGAGCCAGATATTTGCCGTAAAGCCGCAGGGAGAGTTATAATGGAGCAAACGTTTCCGTCCACCATTCATCCGATTCAGGCGTCACTACATGCTAACGATACCTGCTGCCACTGATAATCCTGGAACTTTGTAAGCTTAATCTTTATGCTATTAAGTTAAAAAATGGTTTTAAGCAATCTATTAGCTAAAAAAGGCCGGGCCTTTTACGGGTGGTTCACGCTGGTGGGGGCGATACTGGTCACGGTCATCGCCGGCGGAGCGTTTGTCGGTTCTTTCGGGGTCTTCCTGCCGGTCATTTCCAACGAATTCAGCTGGAGCCGGGGGGCCGTGTCCCTGACGCTGTCTTTAGGTGTTATCGCCTTTGGCCTTCCCGGCCCGCTTTTCGGTTACTTTATCAACAGGTTCGGCCCGCGCGCCAGTATTATCACTGGCAATTTACTGGCAGCCGGCGCCACAGCGGCGGTATTTCTGGCCAATCAGACCTGGCACTATTATCTCCTGTATATCATCATCGGCCTCGGCAACGGCGTCGGGGGCTATATCGCCGGCACCACCCTGGTCAATAACTGGTTCGTGAAAAAAAGAGCGCTGGTGATGGGGATTTTCACCTCCAGCGCCGGCCTCTCTGGTTTTATTTTTCCCCCGATTGTGACCGTCCTGATTGCCGGGGTGGGTTTTCTCAAGTCCTGGCTGGTCCTGGCTTTACTCGTCCTGTTCGGAGCGTCAATACTGGGGGGTTTCGTTTTCGTCAGGAACCGTCCTGAAGACATCGGGCAGTTGCCTGACGGCGATTTCACCACCGCCAACGTCGCCGCCCAAAAGGCCGCTCCCGCTCATGCCGACGCACCACCAGCGGTGCATATGGCGCAGGTTTTTAAAACGAAGGCCACCTGGCTGATAGCGGCTTTCGTTTTCGCCGACGCCCTGGCGATGGGCGCGGTCATCGGGCACCAGATAGCCTATTTCCAGGATATCGGATTTAGTCCCATGACAGCCGCCAGCACGGCTAGCTTCCAGTCCATATTCAATATTCTCGGCAGCCTGGCGTTCGGGGCACTATCCTTAAGGTTCAACATGAGGCATCTGGCAGGCATCGCTTTTTTCCTCCAAGTCGGTTCACTCATCATTTTGCTGACCACCAAAAACCTGGCCCTGATTTACGTTTACGCCGCCCTGATGGGCCTCAGCCTCGGCGCTATCCTGACCGCGATGGCTTCTTTCACCGGTGCCTACTACCCCCGGGAACAATACGCACAGGTGATAGGATTATTTTTACCATTCTACGTGATAGGGCAATCCATCGCAGCCCTGGGTACCGGTGCGATTTATGATGCGACCCAACAATATACGCTGGCCTTTTCTATTCTAGCTGTCACATCGCTGGCAGGTCTTGTTTGTGCTTTACTGGCACATCCACCCGAATACTCGCTTTATAAAGACCGGCCTGCTATAAAATATTAATGTTATTCCTGTGCGAATGTATGTAATAATTAAGAATACGCTGATGAAAACTCTGGCTTTCTGGCTTTTCATAATCTGTCTGCCCGTCCTGATGCTGGCCACCAGCGTGAGAATCGCCGCCAACAGCTCCGAGCTTTACCGTTACGGCTTCAATAAATACCACATCAGCCAGGTAACCGGGCTGGCCCAGGAAGAGCTGGAAAAAGTCATCGGCGGATTAATCAGCTATTTCCGCTCCGGTCAAGAAAACGTCAACATCACGGTCATCAAAGACGGGCAACCGTTCACCCTGTTCAACGAGCGCGAGGTGGCACACCTCCGCGATGTCAAGGGACTGTTCCGTCTGGTCTACTGGCTCCTGCTGGGCACTTTTATTTACGCCATGGTGTACGTGGCGCTTTGCCATACGCTCTGGCACGAGCGGCGACGGGTGGCTTGGGGGCTTATCGGGGGGAGCGGCCTGACGGTAGTGCTGTTGCTGGTACTGGGGCTGATGATAAGGATTAACTTCAACTGGTTTTTTCACCAGTTCCATCTCATCAGCTTCGCCAACGACCTGTGGCTACTCGACCCGGCCACCGATTACCTAATCATGCTTTTTCCCGAGGGTTTCTGGTACGATGCGGCCCTTTTATGCGCGCTGGGGACGGCGGTGCTGGCCCTGATAGTGGGCATCGCCGGGTGGTGGCGGTTGAAGAGGGAGACGGCGATAAAGACCTAGCCTTCAACCGCTGGCTTTTTGAAGACGAAAGACACGACGATTAAAGCCACCCCCACCACCAGGATACCAATGCTGAACCACAGCATTATCCCGGTAACATCGTTGAATATCCCGGTAAGCCACTGGTGCAGGGATGCGGGTATGTCCATCTGCAGGGCTGAAGGAAAGAAACTCCTCGCCACCAGAACGCCCGCCAGGTCCAGCGCGCCGTAAAGCGTCAGGTCAGTACCCAGCGCCAGGCTCGGGTCGTGGACATTGCGGTGAATCAGGAAAATGCCCGCCGCCAGCACCACCATGAAGACAATCAGCCAGTAGAAACCGCTGCGGAAATAGCCAACGTACCTTTTCGCCAGGAGCAGCTGGTCCATGACATCGGCCGGAATGTCGGCGGTCGTTAGCTCGGCGGGAATCTGCGCGGCGAACTCGTCGTAATACCCATCAAAATACGGCCTGACCAGTGTTTCCAGCAGGCCGGTAAGCGCCGGGGCCTGACCGGTGGCGATTATCTGCGACCGGACTTGTTGTAAAAAGGTATTAAGATAGGATATCAGTTGCACATCGGATAACAGATTGAGTTCCGACGGCAGGACCTGCCGGTAGGCCGATAAATTCCCCTCAATATAAGGTATTAACTCGCTATTAGTATTATCGCGTAACCAGATGTTGAGCTGATTGTTCAACTCCCGCCACAGGCTGTCTTTAAGGTCTTGCTTGAAATCATCCAGCGGTATGATAATCTGGAGACGGTCGGTCTTGCCCAGAAAAAAGTCGTAGCCGGAATCGATGGCCTGGTTTGCCTGCTCTTTAAGCCACGGCTCTTTTTCATCAATGACGTTATAAATGGCCTCTTTTAAAAAGTCTAACTCGGCAGGAATCTCGTCACCAATCTCTTCTTCAGCAACATCACGAGCAACCGCCGAGATATCAAGCCTGTCTACCTGGCGGGTAATGAAACCTGGATTGAGCACGGTGCTGTGGAGTATGAAGGCGACGCTGAAAACAGTAAGCGAAAGGAAAAGCAGCAGACCCAGCATAAAGGTGCCAAAGCCCTTGAGGAAGTTCACGTCACAGCCTCCAGAACTATTTGCCAGTATTTTAACACATAGCTACGGGCATTTCACGCGCAAGAGGTTGACGCAGAAAACGGTATCTAGTAGAATGACAATATTACGGGCGGTTAGCTCAGTTGGTTAGAGCGCCGCGTTGACATCGCGGAGGTCAGTGGT
>CAYWZO010000085.1:0-5574 GCA_964462865.1 uncultured Dehalococcoidaceae bacterium
TGGTCATGCCCCGCTCCTTCTCCTCGCGGAGGCGGTCGGGGTCTATCCCGGTGAGTGCCTTGACCAGGACCGATTTTCCGTGGTCGATGTGACCGGCCGTACCCAGCACGTACATAACGAACTACTTCTTGCGCCTTTTCTGCCGACCCGCAATATCCTTGAGCGCTCCGATAACGATATCGTCCTCTTCCGGGAGAACGGTGCGCGGGTCGAGGAGGAGCACATCTTTATCGATGCGCCCGATGACCGGCACCTCCCGGAGGCGGAGTCGCTCGCCGATTACCCTGGCCGTGTTCCGGCCGCTCCCGCTTACGGCTAAAAGCCACGTGGGGAGGCTTCCGCCGGGTAGGCTGCCGCCGCCTACCATGGTCTGCCCCGGCACCACCTTCGCCGCGCCGCCGAGGGCTTTCTCCCAGCGGTCGGCCCGCCGCTCGATGTCCTTCAGCGGGGCGGCAATCATACGCCACACGGGTATCTTTTCGGTGGCTTCCTCTTTAAGATAGTGAAGCAGGGTGACCGCCAGTCCGGCGAGCCGGGTCTTATCAATCCGCACGGCACGGGCCAGCGGGTGTTTCCTTAGCTTGTCCACGTATTCTTTAGCACCGACGATGATGCCCGCCTGCGGTCCGCTCACGAGCTTATCGCCGGAGAAAAAGGTGAGGGCGGACCCGGTGCGCACGCTCTGCTGCACCATCGGCTCCGGGGCGAGACCGTACACGGTAGTATCCAGAAAGCAACCGCTGCCGAGGTCGTCCAGGACGATGATATCATGCCTTTTGCCTATTTCCACCAGCTCCTCGAGGGTAACCTCGCTGGTGAAGCCCACCAGCCGGAAATTGCTGGAATGCACACGCATCAGGGCTACCGTCCGCTCGGTCACGGCCTGCTCGAAGTCGCGGGCGTAAGTGCAGTTGGTCGTCCCCACTTCGATAAGTTTGGCGCCGCTCTGGCGCATGACATCGGGGATGCGAAAACCCCCGCCGATTTCTACCGCCTGCCCGCGCGAGACGATTACCTCTTTGCGCCGGGCAAGGGCCGTCAGCCCCAGGAGGACAGCCGCCGCATTGTTATTAACGACCATGGCCGCCTCGGCGCCGGTGAGTCGGCATAGCAGCCCCTCCACATGAACGAGACGCTCACCCCTGGAACCGCTTTCCAGCCTGAACTCCAGGTTGGAATAGCCCTCGCTGACCGCTTTCATGGTCGCCAGCGCCTCCTGGCTCAAGGGGGCGCGACCGAGATTCGTATGCAGTATCACGCCGGAGGCGTTTATCACCCGCCGGAGTGAAGGTTTTTCCAGGGTTTCCAGCTCATCTAATACCGAGGCCACGATATCGTCCAGAGAAGAGCACGGCTTCCCCGCCGCGATGGACAGCCGCTCCCGCTCCAGGCGCTGCCGGATAACGCTTACCAGCAGGTCGTGCGGGTACTTCCCGCCGAGTCGGATGAGTCGTTCATCGGCGAGCACCCTGTCCACGCCGGGCAGGTTCCGGAACTCCTTCTCCATAGGTTTTATTCTACACAATAAACAACGATACTTCAAAGGGCATCCGGCGCTAACCGATTGATTAAGCATGAATAAACGGGGTAAAATCAGGTACGAACGCATGAAAATAACCATAATCTACGATAACTGCCTAGCCAGGGAGGGGCTCAAGAAAGGCTGGGGATTTTCCGCCCTGATAGAAACCGAGGGTACGCCGCCGCTGCTCTTCGATACGGGCAACGACGGGGCTTCGCTGCTCTATAACATGGAGCAGCTCGGTATCGACCCCGACAGGATTGGTATAATCGTCATCTCCCATGGGCACGGCGACCATACCGGCGGTCTTTCCGACATCCTGCAAGTCAACCGCCACGCGCGGATATACCTGCCGGCCTCGATATTCATTCGCAATACGGGTCTGGACGTGGTGGCGGTCAGCAGGCCGGTCGCTATCTCGGAAACGGTCACGTCCACCGGCGAACTCAAGCGGATAGAGCAGTCGCTGGCGGTCAAGACCGCTAAAGGAATCGTGGTGGTGACGGGCTGCTCGCACCCGGGGGTAGGAGAAATCCTCGATGCCGCCTCGCGGTACGGCGCGTTATACGGGATAGTCGGCGGCTTTCACGGGTTCAGCGACCTCCACCGCCTCAACGGACTCTCGCTGATATGCCCCTGCCACTGCACCCAGCACACGCAAGAAATAAAAGACATGTTTCCGGAGCAGTACACTGCCTGCGGGGCGGGGCTGACGCTGGAGATTTAGCATATTAAAACACGCTAGTAAACGCCGTCAAGCAAACAGCACGTGAAATAAGGTATAATTTATTATATATAGGTATAACGCCGGCGGGACAAGGAAAACATCATAAGTGTTCAACACGTTGAGAGAAGATATTCAAACGGTATTCGATAAAGACCCGGCCGCCCGGAGCGTGCTGGAGGCACTTACCTGTTACCCGGGCCTGCACGCCCTGTGGGCGCACCGCGTGGCGCATTTTCTCTGGCGGCATAAGCTGTACTACCTCGCTCGCTTTATCTCCCATATCAGCCGCTTTTTCACGGGGATTGAGATCCACCCCGGCGCCGTTATCGGCAGGCGCTGCTTTATCGACCACGGTTCCGGCGTGGTTATCGGGGAGACGACCGAGATGGGCGACGACGTACTGCTCTACCAGGGAGTGGTGCTGGGGGGAACGACGCTGGAAAAGAAAAAACGACACCCCACACTGGGAAACAGGGTGGAGATGGGCAGCGGGGCGATAGCGCTGGGGCCGATTACCATCGGCGACGGGGCGCGCATCGGCTCGAGCTCGGTGGTGATAAAGTCCGTCCCGCCGGGAGTAACCGTGGTGGGCATCCCGGGCAGGATAGTTACCAAACGCGAGAAACCGGCCATGGACCTCGAGCACGCCAAGCTACCCGACCCCGTATCAGAGGCCATCAAGGGCATCCTGAAAGAACAGCACCGCCTGGAAGAACGATTAAAGCAGTTGGAGAGCGCCATCGGCCCTGAAGGCGCCCGGAAAGAGCCGGCAGAGAAACGAAAAACAGATTAAACGCCATTAGAAGTCACGTGAATCGAGAGGAGTCTGGTCATGGATAAGTTCAGCCCCGTCGGGGAGAAGGCAATCACCCGCGCCATAGTATCCGAGTTTGCCGCGGAATTCAACGAATACGTGGAGAGCGACTGCATAATTGTCGGCGGGGGCCCCAGCGGACTGGTCGCCGGGCGCAACATAGCCAGAGCCGGCAAAAAGGTGGTGCTGATAGAACGCAACAACTACCTCGGCGGGGGTTTCTGGAGCGGGGGCTACTTTATGCCCAAGGTAACGGTAAGACACCCCGGCGAAAAGCTCCTCGACGAGTTAAGCGTACCGTATAAAATCGTCACCGAAGGGCTGGCCGTCTGCGACGCTCCCCAAGCCTGTGCCAGCCTTATCGCTGCCGCCTGCGCCGCCGGCATGAAAGTCCTCAATATGACCATGCTGGAAGACCTGGTAATCAAAGAAGCCAGGGTGTGCGGGGCCGTAATCAACTGGTCGCCGGTGGCATCGCTGCCGCGGCAGGTAGCCGCCCTCGACCCGGTAGCCATCGAAGCGCCGTACCTGATAGACGCCACCGGTCATGATGCGACGGTGGTGAAAAAGCTGGAGCAGCGCGGCCTGATAAAGACCAAGGGCGAAGGCGCCCTGTGGATTGAGAAGTCGGAGGACCTCATCGTAGAGCATACCGGGGAGTGCTTCCCCGGCCTAATCGTCACCGGTATGGCGGTCGGAACCGTCTACGGACTGCCCCGCATGGGCCCGACCTTCGGCTCCATGTTCCTTTCGGGCGAGGCGGCAGCCAGAATCGTCCTTGAGAAATTGAAGTAAACTGTGATAGTCCAGTTTTTAATAATATTCAAAGACTACCTCATCGAGTTACTGCCCTACCTGGCCATAGGCTTCTTCCTTAGCGGCATAATCAACGAATTCGTCCCGACCAGCTGGGTGGAAAGGCACCTCGGCGGGAAGGGATTGAAGCCGCTCCTCTACTCGACGCTCGTCGGGGCGGTCTTGCCAATCTGCTGCATCGGCTCGCTGCCGGTGGCCATCAGCCTGCGGCAGAAGGGCGCCCGGCTGGGTCCCGTGCTGGCCTTCCTGGTGGCGACACCGGCCACTTCCATATCGGCGCTGCTGGTAGCCTACGGCATGCTGGGGCTGAAGTTCACCGTTTATATCTTCTTTGCCGTCATCGTCATGGGCCTTATCATCGGCGTCATCGGCAACCTGTTCCACACGAAACCGAAGGCGGCGTCCGAAGAAGATAGATACGCCACCTGCCCCACCTGCGGGGGGAAGGTCGAAAAAGAAACGGCGCTCAAAGCGGAATACGACGGGGTGACGGTCTACTTTTGCTGCTCCCACTGCCAGGCGGCTTACGAGGAAGAAAGGAAAGACGCCGCCCCGAAGACCGCCCGACAGAAGATGCTGCACCGCCTGCAGCACGTATTCAGGTACGCCTTCCTGGATATGCCCAGGAATATCGGACTTGAGCTGCTGCTGGGGCTGGTGCTGGCGGCGCTGGTGGCATCGATTACCCCCATAGGGGATTTCATCGGGGACTATTTCGACGGAGGCTACGCCTACCCGTTCAGCCTCATCTTCGGGCTGATGATGTACATCTGCTCGACGGCCAGCGTACCGCTGGTGCATGCCTTCATCTCGCAGGGGATGAACATCGGCGCCGGCATGGTCCTGCTGATGGTCGGCCCGGTTACCAGCTGGAGCACCATCCTCGTCTTAAGAAAGCAGTTCGGCGGAAAGATACTGGCGGTCTACCTGGGCGTTATCAGCACGGTATCCTTGACCCTGGGTTACGTCTTTTCCATAATATAGGCACCGGGGAGACGATGTGAAAATAGCTATCGCCATGAGCGGCGGCGTGGACTCTTCCGTGGCTGCTGCCCTGCTGAAAGAACAGGGGCACGAGGTTATCGGGGTGACTATGCGGCTGATGCCCGACGACAGCCGGGCCGAAAACGAAGCCGCCAATGTCGCCCGCGCGCTTGGCATACCCCACCACGTCATCGACCTGACTCACACGTTCGCCGAACGGGTTATCGAGGACTTCTGCCGTGAGTACTATCTGGGCAGGACGCCTAACCCCTGCGTAATGTGCAACCGGCATATCAAGTTCGGCGCGCTGCTTGACAGGGCCGGAGGCCTGGGGGCAGACTTTCTCGCCACGGGGCACCACGCCAGAGTCGAGCGTGACGAAGATACCGGCAGATACCTGCTGAAAAAAGGCGCGGACAGGCGGCGAGACCAGTCATATTTCCTCTGCCGGCTTGACCAGCGGCAGTTGAGTCGCGCCTTGTTTCCGGTCGGTCACCTCACCAAGAACAAGGTGAGACAGATAGCCGGGGAACTGGGGCTGCCCGCGGCGGAGAGGCCGGAAAGCCGGGAAATCTGCTTTATCCCGGACGACGACTACGCCGGATTTCTCGATAAAAATTCCCCCGTAGCCTCGCAACCCGGCCCGATTCTGGACAGGCTGGGGAATTTACTGGGAGAACACCGGGGGTTGATTCATTATACGGTAGGCCA
>CAYWZO010000086.1:0-5326 GCA_964462865.1 uncultured Dehalococcoidaceae bacterium
TCGTACTCCAAAATTAAAAAGCAACAGGAGACGAAGATAGAAATTATACCGGCCATAGACCTGAAGAATGGCAAGTGCGTCCGCCTGTACCAGGGCGACTATAAACGGGAGACCGTTTTTTCCGATGACCCGCTGGATGTTGCCTTTAAATGGCAGTCCCTGGGGGCACCTCGCCTGCACATCGTCGACCTGGACGGTGCCGCTTCCGGGGAAATACGAAATTTAAATATCATCAAGGACATCGCCCGGGCCATGTTGATACCGGTACAGTTGGGCGGCGGCATCAGGGATATCGACACCATCGAGCTGATGCTTAAAGCAGGGGTAGAAAGGGTAATACTGGGCACGGCCGCCGTGGAGAACCCCGGTCTGGTCGTTGATGCCTGCCGCCGCTTCAGCGATACCGTGGTCGTCGGTATCGACGCCCGTGGCGGCATTGCCGCCACGCATGGATGGGTAACAGATACCGGGCAAAAGGCGTTGGCACTGGCTAAATCCATGGTACAGATAGGCGTGAAACGTTTTATCTATACCGATATTACCCGCGACGGTACACTAACAGAACCCAATGTACCGGCGATTACCGAGATGATTGAAAGTCTCAAGTTGCCGGTTATCGCTGCCGGGGGTATCTCATCCGTCGAGCACCTGAAATTACTCCAGAAAGTCGGCGCCGAGGGGGCAATCGTGGGCAAGGCGCTGTATACCGGGGATATCAGGCTGAAACAGGCGCTGGCCGAGATTAACGCCATGGAAGAATAATAAGACTATCAGAGCAGGTTGATATAGTGAGTAATCTTAATTTTAACGATAAGGGGCTTATACCGGCCATCGTGCAGGACGATGACACCAGCGACGTGCTGATGCTGGGATATATGAACGAGGAGTCGCTACGGCGGACGCTGTCCACTGGAGAGGTGTGGTTCTTCAGCCGCAGCCGGCAGGAGCTCTGGCACAAGGGGGCTACCTCGGGGAACAAGCTAAAGGTACGCTCGATATGGGTCGACTGCGAGAATAATAGTCTGCTGGTCAAAGCGCAGCCGACCGGGCCCACCTGCCACACCGGCCGTAAGTCATGTTTCTTCACTGAACTGAAAAAAAACAGAAAATGCCAGGCTTAGGCCGCAGACGGCGGCGCTTCTTCCGCCCGATCGATTTCCACCGCTTTATTCATCGCCGCGATAGCCACCTCAATCTGCCGGTCGTCGGGTTCGCCGGTAGTCAGTGATTGCAGCCACAGTCCCGGGGCCAGGATAATCCTGACCAGCCGGTTGCTGGTATGCCTGGCGCCGAAGTAGATGACCTCGTAACCGAGGCCCATAATCACCGGGATGAGGACAACACGGGAAATGACCATCAGCCACAGGGTCTGCCTCCCCACGAAAGAAAATACCACGATGGCGACGATGAGTACCAGGAAGAGGAAACTGGTGCCGCAGCGCACGTGGGCAGTGCCATAAGCACGGATGGACTCAACTTCCATGGGCACGCCGGCTTCATAGGCATTGACTGTTTTGTGCTCGGCGCCGTGATAGGTAAAGACGCGCTTGATATCGGGCATGAGCGATATTATCTTGAGATAGGCGATGAATATCGCCAGGCGTACCACGCCTTCGACGACCATAAACGAGATAGCATTAGGTATTAAGGTACTGGCCAGCTTGGTGAGGAAAAGCGGGGCAAGGAAAAACAGGGCGATGACCAACACCACGCCGGAGGCGACCATACCCCACAGCGCTTTATTGGAAATCTCTTCCTGCTCCTCCTCCATGGCGATGTTGGCCGAATAAAGCAGAGAGTTAATGCCGAGCACCATCGCCTCGATGAGGATGACGACGCCGCGTACCAGCGGCAGATGCCTGGCCCGGCTCTGCGATATCGAAGGTACCGGGCGGGAGTTGACGGTGATGTCACCGCCGGGCCGGCGGACGGCCGTGACCACCGCAGTCCGGCCGCGTATCATCACGCCTTCGATGACCGCCTGGCCGCCGTAATTATACTTTTTAGGCTCCGCCATGCCGATAAACAAAAGGAGTCCCGATGAGCCGGGACTCCTGCCTTTCCGGGTTTTTACCAGACCTAGTTTTCAATCTTATAACGCTTCTTGAACCGCTCGACACGGCCGGTGGCATCCAGCATCCGCCGCTCGCCGGTGAAATACGGATGGCATTTGCTGCACACTTCGACGCGCAGCTGCTTGCGGGTGGAACCGGTGGTGAACCGGTTGCCGCAGGAACAGACTACCTCGGCATCGGGATAATATTGCGGGTGAATTTTATCTTTCATCGTCGCTAGCTGCTGTAAACGCTGACCTTTCTCCGGTTACGGCTCGCCGGCTCGTACCGGACAATACCGTCGATTAGAGCGTAAAGGGTATAGTCATTGCCCACCCCCACGTTATCACCAGGGTGGATGCGTGTGCCGTGCTGCCGCACCAGGATGGTGCCGGCGCTGACCGCCTGCCCGGCGAAACGCTTGACCCCCAGCCGCTGGCTCTGGCTGTCCCGCCCGTTGCGGCTGGTGCCGCCTCCCTTTTTATGCGCCATCTGCGGTCTCCTCCACTTTCTCCACGTTCTCTATCTTCTTGCGCCGCGTCCGCTTTACGGGTTTCGGCGCTTCGGCGCCCGGCGGCAGTATCTTATCGATGCTGAGGGTGGTGTAAGGCTGCCGGTGCCCGTTCTTGCGGCGGTAGCGGGTCTTGGCCTTGTACTTGAAGACGATAATCTTATCGCCTTTGCCGTTTTTCTGCACCATGGCCAGCACCCGCGCGCCTTCGATGACCGGCGTACCGGAGGTGATGTTATCGCCGTCGGCGATGAGGAGCACCCTGTTCAGCTCGACCGTGCCGCCAACATCCGCCTTAAGACGCTCCACGTCTATGGTCTGGCCTTCGGTGACCTTATACTGTTTGCCGCCTGTTTCAATAATCGCGTAAATTTTGGGCCTCACATGATAAAAATAAATAAGCCCAAGTTTCTGCCCGGGGCAAGGGCTCATTACAAAGTAATATTTTACCAGATTTATATCTGGGAGTCAAACAGTCAGGCGTTTTTGCAGCTTTTGCCACTCCTCCGCGACTCTGGTTTTAAGTTCACTTAGAGTACAGTCCGTGTTAATGACGACATCGGCTTTTTTAATGCGCTCCTCGTTGGAAAGCTGGGCCTGAATCCTGTCCCTGGACTTCTCGACATTATATCCGGGCCTTGTTTTCAACCTCTCCAGCACCGTTGTTTCCGGCGCTGTGGTCACCCAGAGTTCTTCGGCCTGGGCCGTTTTGCCCGATTCAATCATGGCCGCCGCCTCCAGCACCACCACTTTCACGTCTTCACGGCGGTAGGTATCGATTTTCTCTGCCAAAATAGCATCGATGGCGGGATGCACGATGTTATTAAGTTTCAACAGTGACCGGCGGTCTTTAAAAACGATTTTACCCAGCCGGGTGCGGTCAATTTCTCCCTCCGGCCCCAGTATCGCTTTACCGAAAGCGTCCACCACCTGCCGCCAGGCCCGGCCACCGCGTTTCAGGGCTTCATGGCCGACTTTATCCAGGTCGATGACGACAGCCCCCAGCTCCTCCAGAAAATGCGCCACCGTGCTTTTACCACTGCCGATGCCGCCGGTAAGACCAATGATTTTCAAAGCAGGTACCACCCAATTAAATGAGGTTTCGCTGATGACCGTGTTTATTATATTATATTTTATAAGAATTAAGATATTGCCTTTTATCTCTATGTGTCGGAAACAATCGGTCTGACCATAGTCATCTGGCTTGCGGCAGAGACAATCTCCAGAAAGAAAGTCAGGGCTTTCCTGCGTTACGGCAGACTCAATTGATACGTCCGGCTATTCCGGGCGGGTGCCTACAATCACAGTGAGCGTCAATCTGCCGGTGCCGCGTATGACTTCGATGACAGCTTTATCGCCGGGGCTCTTAAACTCCCCCAGGTAGGAGGTGAGGTCAGAGATATTTCTCGCCGCCACGCTATCAATGGACACGATGATATCGCCGGTCTGGATTCCGGCGGCCTGCGCCGGGCTGCCACTGACAACGGCACCCACCAGAGCGCCGTTTGACGTTGCCAGGGACTTTTCCGTGACATACTGGGGAGTGAGGTCGGATATGCCCACGCCAATCCAGGGATAAGCGAAAGAACCGCTGGTAATAATCGCTTCGGCAACGCGCTTGACCTTATTGGAGGCTATCGCCCAGTAAATGCCGTCGCCTAGGGTAGGATCAATTCTGGCTTCATTTATACCTATGACTCTACCCTTAGCGTCGATTAGAGGGCCGCCCGAATTGCCGAAGTTCACCGCCGCATCGAATTGTAACAAGTTGGCAATATAGCGGCCCTCAAGGTTGGTGTAGCGGTTAACCTGGCTGATGGTACCTGATGTCAAGGTATCTTTAAAACCAAAGGGCCTATCAATATCAGCTAAAGGGCTGCCGATGGCAATCACCGGCTCGCCGATACGTATCAGGCTGGAATCCGCCAGCGGCAGTGGCTCGATTGAAGGGTTGTTCTCCAGCTTCAATACCGCCACATCGCTGAACTCACAGTAGCCGACAATGCTGGCCCGGGAGACCCGGCCGTCATACATCGTTATATATATGTTGGAAAGGCCGTTGACCACGTGGTAAGCGGTAACCACGCGGCCTTCCGTATCGTATATAAATCCAGAGCCCACGGTTATTATTCCATTATTAATCCCGATGGTGGCCTGGACGGCTTTTTGATAGACATCGACGGCATCGATGAAAGATACCGAAAGACCGGCTAAATCGGCCTCGGCACTGGCGACGCGTTCATCCAGGGTAGCCACCTGCGATGATACCCCGCTGATTGCCTCTTCGGCACCGGCGATACGGTCGCTGGCGGCGGATACGTTGGCGGTCAACGTGTTAATGTCTGACCGGGCACCGGCTAACTGGTTGTCCAGAGAGTCCAGTTTGCTGCCGGTTTCCGAACGCAGGGCGGCAATTTCGCGGCTGACCGCCTCGATGCGGGACTGCTGCTCGTCTTCAAAAACCGTAACGCGTTCGGTCAGGCGGTCGAGCTGCCGGGTAAGCGTATAGGAATAGTACCCGGTACCTCCGGCGAGCACTACCACCAGCACCAGTATCCCGATAAGCAATCTGTTAGCCATTTTAAATACTCCTCATCTGACGCCAGACACCGTCACGTGAAATTACTATAATTGTACATTGACAGGCGGATTCGAGCAAACATAGCCCACACGGTTAAAGTGATGTATTAATCAAGAAGTGTGCCCTCTCCCCATTGGGGGGCTTTGTATCAAATGTCATTCTGAGGAGCGAAGCGACGAA
>CAYWZO010000087.1:0-4861 GCA_964462865.1 uncultured Dehalococcoidaceae bacterium
TCCCTATCGTATCGGGGTCGACGGCGTAGCCGTGGTTCTGGGCGGTGATATGGATACGCCCCGTCGCCAGCTCACGCACCGGGTGGTTGCCGCCGCGGTGGCCGAACTTGAGCTTAAAGCATTTGCCCCCGTAGGCGCGGGCGATGAGCTGGTTGCCCAGGCAGATGCCTATGACCGGTTTTTTGCCAATGAGTTTTCTCACCTCCGCCACGATGTAATCAAGCAGGGCGGGGTCGCCCGGCCCCGGCGATAGCAAAATGCCATCGGGTTTTAATAATAAAATATCCTCCGCAGAAGTCGTGCAGGGGACGACGGTAGCGCGGCAGCCGTGCTTTGCCAGCAGCCGTAAGATGTTGTATTTCAGCCCGCAGTCCAGCGCCACGACGTGATAGGGAAGGGCGGGGCTGCCGTTTTTCCACTCGTAAGGTTTCTCCGTGGTGACACCCTTGACGAAGTCGATTTCCCCGTAGTTGGCCGCATTTTTGATTGCCTCTAAAGCCTCGGCGGGCGTTTTCGACGATGTTATCATGCCCATCATGACCCCCGCCGAACGCAGGCGGCGGGTAATGGCGCGGGTGTCCACGCCCCGGATACCGGGGATACCGCCCTCCGCCAGGTAGGCGTGGATGGCCTTGTTGTTAAGGTAGTGGCTGGGCCGGTCGCACTCCTCCCTGACGACGAAGCCCTTTACCTGTATCCGCCTCGACTCATCGTCCTCGTCGTTGGTGCCGTAGTTGCCGATGAGGGGGTAGGTGGGGATTAAAATCTGCCCGGCGTAGGACGGGTCGGTGAGCATCTCCTGGTAGCCCGCCATGCTGGTGTTGAAGACCGCCTCGCCGATGGCGTCCGTCTCCGCCCCGAAGCTAAACCCTTCGTACGCCGTACCGTCCGCCAGGACTAACATTGCTGTTTTCGCCATGATTATTCCTCTTGTTTATTTGTCATCCTGAACGCAGTGAAGGATATCGGGGTTGGGTGGTGTCCCTTCTTCACTCAAGTCTTTCCATTCCGGATTAAACGAGTGAATTAAAGCGGTCTTTTTTCTTCGCACCCGGCCTTTAATTTCTTTCTCGCGTTCGATTGCCGACATAACGTCAACTGTAGATTCAAAGTAAACAAGTTGAGTTAAATTATATCGTTTTGTAAAACCGGGCAAGAGTTTTGCCTTATGTTCTAATACCCGACGCTCAAGATTATTAGTAATACCTACGTAAATCATCCTCGATTTATTACTCATAACATAAACGTAATAATCACCCAATACTTTTACCACCCCTCCCCGAGATTCTTCGCTTCGCTCAGAATGACATTCATTTCAATTCTATCTTCATCGTTTCATCCGTGTAGACCGGCCAGCCCGCGTAGAAGGTCGCCATGACCTTGCCCTTGAGCGTCTGCCCGGCCAGCGGCGTGTTTTTCCCCTTCGAAGCGAATTTGGCCGTATCCACCACCCACTCTTTATGCAGGTCAAAGATGCAGATGTCCGCCGGCGCGCCCACCTCCAGCGTGCCCAGCTTTTCGTAGCCGAGGACGTGCGCCGGCCCGTAGGTCAGCGCCGCAATCAGGTTGTTCAGCGGCAGCTCGCTTTTCAGTACCAGGCCCACCAGGCTGCCCAGCGCCGTCTCGAAGCCGCTGATGCCGAAGGCCGCCTGCGTGAACGCGCATTTTTTGTCCGCCTCGGTGTGCGGGGCGTGGTCCGTCGCGACGATATCGATGACGCCGTCGTTCAGGGCGCGGAGCAGGGTAATCGTGTCCTGTTTCGTCCGCAGCGGCGGGTTGACCTTGGCCAGCGTGCCGTATTTCAGGACGTCGTCGCTGGTCAGGGTGAGGTGGTGAGGGGTGACCTCGGCGGTCACCGGTACGCCCTGTTCCTTGGCTTCGCGAATCAGCTCCACCGAGCCGGCGGTGCTGACATGGGCGATATGTACGTGTCCGCCCGTCTCTTTCGCCAGGTCTAGGTCGCGCTTGACGATAATTTCCTCGGCCGCCGCCGGTATACCGCGCAGTCCCATCTCCAGAGAGACGAGGCCCTCGTCCACCTGGCCGCCCCGGGTCAGGGAGAGTTCCTCGCAGTGGTCGATAATCGGCCGGTTGAAGTCGCGGCTGTATTCCAGCGCCCGGCGCATGATGTCGGGGCGGCTGACCGGGGCGCCGTCGTCGCTGTAGGCGATGGCTCCGGCCATCTCCATCTCGTTCAGGTCGGCCAGCTCTTCGCCCTGCCGCCCCACTGTCACGCAGCCGATGGGCAGCACGCGGACTACCCCTTCCCTGGCGGCGACTGTCCTGACGTAGTTAATCATCGCCTCGTTGTCCAGCGGCGGATTGGTGTTGGGCATGCAGCAGATGGTGGTAAAACCGCCCCGCGCCGCCGCCAGCGACCCCGTGGCGATGGACTCTTTGTCTTCATCGCCCGGCTGGCGCAGGTGGCAGTGCAGGTCGATAAAGCCCGGACAAACGATGAGGCCATCGGCGTTGAGAATGGCGTAGTCGTCTTCGGGCGGGGCGCCGGTGCCCAGCCAGAGGATTTTTCCGTCTTTTATCATCAGGTCGGCGGTCCTGTCGATATCCTGCGATGGGTCGATGACGCGACCGCCCCGGATGAGTAGAATGTCTGCCATGATTAGCGGTGACCTCCCGTAAAGTGACTCGGTTTGAAGCCACAGGCCTGGGCTTCTTCCTCGGTATGGAAAACGATCAGGTTCTCCGGCCGGATATCTTTCGCCCAGTGGCTGTCCGCGCTGTGGTATTTCTTAAATTCCACCTTGCCTTCGTGCCATTCGGAGCTGGCTACGAACCTGGGCTCGAAGCCGTGCTCGCAGTAGGCACAGCGCAGCGTCAGGGGGTGCGTGTTCACAATCTTGTATTGTGGTTTCAGGTATTTCGTCTCGGTCGTCTGAATCGAGACGCACCTGGGGTTGGGGCACACCGGGCGGGGCTCCTGCCGGTAAACGGGGTAGGCCATCGGGGGCGGGGTCTCCACCTCGGGAACAGTGACTTCCTTGACGCCCAGCAGGGCGGCCAGGAGCGCCATCCTGACCGGCACGCCGCGAGCGGCCTGCTTGAAATACATGCTGCGCTCGTCGGCGTCAACTTCGTAGGCCAGTTCGTCCACCCGGGGCAGCGGGTGCATGACCATCGTTCTCCGGAAAGCCTTGCCCTGGAGCAGCTTTTTGTCCACCACCGGGTATTTCGCTCTGGTGGCCTCGCCCTGTTCGCTGGCGGTGAAGCGCTCCTTCTGCGGGCGGGTAACGTAAAGTGCGTCCACGCCCCCCTTCAGCTCCACCTGGACGCTGATGTCCGGCATCATCGCCAGCTGGTGGGGACTGTTCGGCGTGGTATAGATGGCGTCGATGGGAAAGATGTTGTCCCTCTGTTGGGAAGGCCCCAGCCTTTCCACCTCGCCGCCGTATTCGGTCACCAGTTTATCAATGACGTGCTCGGGCACCTCCAGTCCCGGGCTGGGGCAGAAGAGGATGTCCGCCCCGAACCTGGCCAGAGCGAAAATCAGGGAGTGCGTGGTCCGCCCGTACTTTAAGTCCCCCCAGAGGGCGATTTTCATTCCCTTGATGGACCGGCGTTCCTTGATGATGGTGTACAGGTCAAGCAGGGTCTGCGTCGGGTGCTGGTGCCCGCCGTCGCCGGCGTTGATGACCGGGATGCCGGCGTAATCGGCGACGACTTTCGCGGCGCCTTCCCACGGGTGGCGGATGACGATGATATCGGCGTAGCTCCCGATGATTTTGGCCATGTCCGCGATGCTTTCGCCCTTGGCCAGCGAACTCGCGCCGACGTCCGAGGCGGTAATCACGCTGCCGCCGAGTCGATGCATGGCGGATTCAAAAGAGAGCCTGGTGCGGGTGCTGGGTTCGAAGAAGAGGCTGGCCATAATCTTGCCCTGGCAGAGGCCGTACTGCGCTTTAAGGTTGGCTGCCATTTCATCGGCCAGGGAGAAAAGGGCCAGTATCTCGCCGTTGGCGAGGTCGTCCATGGTCACCAGGTTCCTGTTTGCCAGTGTCATTTCGTCTCCTCCTTCCCCGTTTTCCCCCGTGTCATGCCGTACCTGCCTGGCCGGCGGTGACATTATTGGGCGCGCTGACGATGGCCACCTCATCGCGGCCGTCGGTCTCCACCAGGCGTACCTGGATATCTTCGTGGTGGGCGCTGGGAATATTCTTGCCGACGTAGTCGGCGCGGATGGGCATCTCGCGGTGTCCCCGGTCGATGAGGACGGCCAGCTGGATGGAGCGGGGCCGCCCCAGGTCGATGAGGGCGTCCATGGCGGCTCGGATGCTCCGGCCGGTGTACAGCACATCGTCGACGAGCACCACGGACTTGCCCTTGATGTCCGAGGGGATGTCCGTGCTCCGGACGGTATTTTTGATGTCTCCGTTATCGAGGTCGTCACGGTAGCGGCTGTAGTCCAGCGCCCCGACGGCCAGCTTCGATTTTTCGTATGTTTCGATGCTATCGGCCAGGCGTCTGGCCAGCGGGACGCCGCGGGTGTGCAGGCCCACCAGTATCAGGTTGGCGGTGGTCTTGTTGCGCTCGATAATCTCGTGCGCGATGCGCGCGAGCGTCCGCCGGATGTCCTCGGCGGTCATGACTATTTTTTCAGGCATAAAAAAACCTCTTGCTCCGGCTGGCAAGAGGTGCAGTTATACGCTTTAATTATCCCCTTGCCAGCCTCGCCGGACTGGCTTAAAGGTTCGGTTGAGCTCCTTTTAACGCTTTAGGATAATTATAACAGAAAAGGGGGAGAAGACGCAAGACTTTTTCATTTATGTTATTTTAAGTTTTTTAGTATAGTAAAATATAAACTTATTGTTTTATATTAAGGGTTAACATTATATATTGCAATAAA
>CAYWZO010000087.1:4871-5324 GCA_964462865.1 uncultured Dehalococcoidaceae bacterium
TAGTGATACCCCTTTTGATAGTTGACAAGGTATGTTATAATAATAAAAAAGGGGGTGTGAATATGATTTATAATTCTACCTCATATGAAGAAGAAACCCGTAAGGTGCTAAACAAAGCAAAATCTGAGTTAGATTCAATAAATCGGGAAATCGCAGAAAAAAGAGATAAAGCTAAACTACTTGAAGAAGAAGTAAGCGCCTATGAAAATGCACTTCAAATATTCCTTAAGAGAATAGGAAAGGAAACTAGCGAAGAAATCAAGCCGGAAGAGATTAATTGGAAATCAATATTAAAAAAGGGTAGTACACATAAAGAGCGAATAAAGATTATAGCTCAGCAAAAAGGTGGCAAAATAAAAGTAAGTGAATTCGCTAATATCCTTTTTTCTAATGGGTTTATAAAAACAAAAAAACTTGCCACTGCTTATACCATAGTTCAATTATCAGTAGTGG
>CAYWZO010000088.1:0-5321 GCA_964462865.1 uncultured Dehalococcoidaceae bacterium
GGATGCCAACATGTTCTGGGACTTCCTCTCCCTGACGCCGGAATCTATCCACCAGGTCACCATCCTTTTCTCGGACAGGGGTACACCGCGCACTTATCGCCACATGAACGGCTACAGCAGCCATACCTTTAAATGGTACAACGCCAGAGGCGCATATTTCTGGGTAAAATATCACTTCAAGACAGAGCAGGGTATCCAAAACCTGACGCGCGATGAAGCGAACGAGATGAAGGGGAAAGACCCAGACCACGCCACCCGCGACCTCTTTCAGGCTATCGAGCGCGGCGAATACCCGTCCTGGCGGCTGGAAATGCAGGTCATGACCCCGGAGCAGGCTGAAAAATACCGCTTCGATTCCTTTGACGTCACCAAGGTCTGGTTCCATGCCGATGTGCCGCCGATTACCATCGGACGCTTGGTGCTCAATCAGAACCCCAAGAACTACTTCGCGGAAGTGGAACAGGCAGCTTTTTCTCCGGCCAATTTCGTCCCCGGCATCGCGGCCTCGCCAGACAAGTTACTGCAGGGCCGGTTGTTCTCCTACCATGATACCCACCTCCACCGCCTGGGCCCCAACTATCAGCTGCTGCCCATCAACCGCCCCAGGAACGCGGTAAACTACTACCAGCGTGACGGCTACATGGCCTACGGCGACAACGGCGGCAATGGCCCCAACTATTATCCCAACAGCTTCGGTGGACCGGAACCCGATCCGACAACCGCCGAGCCCCCGTTCACCGTTTCCGGGCAGGCGGCGCGCCAGCCGTACATCCATCCCAATGACGATTTCTTCCAGGCCGGAGAACTTTACCGGCGCGTGATGACCGATACGGATAGAGACCATCTTAGCGGTAACATTACCACGCACCTGTGCAACGCCGCCAAGCGCATTCAGCTCCGCCAGACCGCTATTTTCTATAAGGCCGACCCCGAGTATGGCACGCGCGTGGCCAAAGGGCTGAAGCTGGACACGAAGGAGGTCAAACGCCTGGCGGACATATCTGCGGAGGAAAGGACGAAAGCCACGGCTAAATAAAATAAACGGTATTGACAAAAAAAATAAATATCTATTAAATAAATAAGTAATATATTACTTATCGGGAAGGAGGAACGCCTGATGCCTGAAGAGTTCAAGCCGGGATGTCAAAGGCCACCTATCAAAAAGCCGACTCCTGAAACTGCTCCCGTTGCAGAATCTAATGTAAAGGAAGCGAAACAAGCAATGGTAAAAGTAGGTAAACCAGCACCCGATTTTACAGCTCCCGGTTATTATAACGGCAAGTTTATGAATTTCAGTTTATCGGAATACAAGGGTAAATGGGTATTGCTGTGTTTTTATCCCGGGGACTTTACCTTTGTCTGAGCCACGGAGATTTCAGCAGTTGCTGAAAAACACGCTGAACTCCAGAGTCTTGGCGTAGAAGTGTTGTCCTGCAGTGTTGATAGTATTTACGTGCATAAAATGTGGAATGACCACGAGCTTTCAAAGATGATTAATAAGGCCATCCCTTTTGCCATGTTATCGGACCAGGACGGCGGCATCGGGAAACTTTACGGCATATATGACGAAGATAGCGGCGTGGAAACGAGGGGCAGATTCATCATTGACCCTGACGGCATCATTCAGGGGTTCGAAGTTCTAACACCGTCGGTAGGCCGTAACGTCAGCGAATCCATCAGGCAGATTCATGCGTTCCAGCTTGTGCGCAACTCCAAAGGCACGGAAGCCACCCCTTCCGGCTGGAAACCCGGCAAACCAACATTGAAACCCTCGCCGGATTTAGTCGGTAACGTGTGGCAAGTCTGGAAAGTAAGCCAGGCCTTTGAAGATTAGAGTCTTTTAATATAATTATCATAAATAACACGGAGCAGGGATAACTTTGGTTTTTCAGAATACCTGCCTGGCATTAGCCTGGGCAGGCAATGAAAGTCGGGAGGGCGAACCCTGCTCCGGCTCTTCCTGGCCATATTAAAAATATCCTGATTAAGAACAGCCCGTTCCTGCCTTACCCTTTACGACCACGCCAAAAAACGCTAGAATATAATTGTCAGTTCATCCTCACTAAAATGCCCGGAAAGCGTGAATTAGCAGGCGCGAATCTTGGATAAAGAAGTCCTCGACTGGTTGCTGGAAGGCCCTGCCTGGCTCCGTTATGCCGTGGAGCTCCAGTTGTTGGATAATAAACCGGATGCGAGTCCGGTACTCCAGGATACCGATATCCAGAAAATCATCAGCCGGTTGCAAGGCGTCGAGGCCGGTATCCCTGCCATCAGGACCGGCCGGGTACACTACACCGAAGCCGGCAAAGCCTACTGGGACCTCTTTTTCCTGGCGGATATCGGGCTGACTATTTCCGATTGCAACCTGGAAAACGAGGCCGAAGAAATCTTCCGCTTTCAAGCTGCTGACGGCTCTGTCACCATGCCACCCAACGTTAAGGACAATTATTTCTGCATGTCAGCCATCCTCGTTTCTTCCCTGGCGAAAATGGGTTACGGTGACGACCCGCGGATGGCCAGGTATATCCGGGCAGCCTTAAGTACGCAGATGCCCGGCGGCGGCTGGGACTGCTACGGCGATAGCATTGGCGTTCTGGAGTCATGCCCGATGGACAACCTGAACATCCTTATGCTGCTCGGCCAGTACGAACAGCACCTCAACAACTCCGGCCTGTACGGCGCTATCGATTGTTTGCTGGAGCACTGGGAGAACGGGGAGCACCTTTACGGTTTCGGTGTCGGCAAGAGGTTCCGCAGTTTGCTTTACCCGGCGGTCAAGTACGGCATCCTGCGTGTCCTGGATGTACTTTCGCTTTTCCCGTACGCCAGAGAGAGCCGGGCATTCCGGAGCATGCTGGATTTTGTCCGTGCTAAAGCCGTTGACGGGAAATATTCTACCGAGGACGCCGAGCCCGCCTACCATGATTTCGACTTCGGCCGGAAGTTCGAGCCGAGCCGCTGGATTACTTTTTTAATTAATCGAGTGGAAAAGAGGGGGGAAGAGTTAGGGTAAAATTATGTTGCCTGATAAAGAAATAGAACTATTCTGGCATTACGTCAGGCATTCCGTAGAACGTATATTGGCATGCCTGGACGGACTTGATGAAACTGACCTCAACTGGCACCCCTTGGATAATGCCAATAGCCTGTATGTTTTAGCTACTCATACTATGGGAAATGTGGAGGCAAATATCCTTGGTGTTTTATGCCATCAGAAAATAAATCGGCAACGGGAAAACGAATTCAAAGCTCACGGAAGTTCAATTGAACCCATCCGACAAAGATGGAATGATGTTCAGGAGCGCATTTCTTCACAGCTTGCTAAGTTGTCGTCAGTAGATTTAGACAAGGAATATACACATCCTCGCCGGGGTGGGATAACTGGTCGTGATATGTTGATTGTAGTGGCTCGCCATGCCGCCGAGCATGTTGGACATGCCGAACTGACACGTGATTTGCTGTTTACAGCGCGGGGTAGAAGGTTACCGGAAAGAGAATTTTAACTTTATATTTTTTAAGAAAGGGGGGCTGTTGTGTACCGTATTGAAGTCCGGGTAAAAGAAGGGTTCGCCGACCCCCGTTCCGAAGAGCTGCAAAAGGATATCCTTGACCTCGGTATCAAAACAGTGGAGCGCGTGCAGGTCAGCAGCATTTACCTTCTCGAAGGCGAACTCAATAATAAAGAACTTACGGCCATCTGCCGCGAGCTTTTAACCGACTCCATTGTGGAAGAGTACGCCGCAGAAGATACCCCCGCCCCTCAAGGCGCCCGCCTGGTGGAAGTCGCCTATAATCCCGGCGTCATGGACCCCGTCGAGGAGAGTGTGAAAAAGGGCATCCGCGACTTGGGTATTACCACCGTGACCGCCGTCAGGACAGCGAAAAAGTACCTGCTCTGGGGTGAATTCCCCGATGAAACGCTGGAGTCCATCTGCGATAAGCTGCTGGTCAACAGCGTCGTCCAGCACATCGTGGCCCGTAAAGAGGCGGTGGCGCTGCCTTCGGCGGACTACCGGTTCCGGCTGGAAAATATCGACACCGCCGGCATGGATGATAACGCCCTGATGGATTTGAGCAAAGGCCGGTTCTGGCTGAACCTGGAAGAGATGAAGATAATTCAGAACTACTTCCGCAGGCTCGGCCGCCAGCCCACCGACGTCGAACTGGAGACGATAGCGCAAACGTGGTCGGAGCACTGCATCCACAAGACCTTTAAAAGCAAAATCACGCTAGGTAAAAAGACCATCGATAATCTCATGAAAAGCACGGTAATGAAGGTCACGCAGGAACTGAACAAGCCCTGGTGCCTCTCCGTTTTTAAAGACAACGCCGGCGTCATCGACTTCGACGGGCGTTACGCTGTCTGTTTTAAGGTGGAGACCCACAATCACCCCTCGGCGGTAGAGCCTTACGGCGGCGCGGCCACGGGCATCGGCGGGGTCATCCGCGACCCCCTTGGCACCGGTCTGGGAGCATGGCCCATTATGAATACTGACGTCTTCTGCTTCGGCCCGCCCGATTTACCCCACGAAAACCTCCCCAAAGGAGTCCTGCATCCGCGCCGTATCTTCAAAGGCGTCCGCGCCGGCGTGGCCGATTACGGCAACCGCATGGGCATCCCCACCTCCAACGGCGCCATCCTCTTTGACGAGCGCTACGTGGGCAACCCGCTGGTCTATTGCGGCACGGTGGGCATCATGCCAGCGCACATGGGCCAGAAAGGGCGGCAGCAGCCCGGCGACCTGGTGGTGGTGGTTGGCGGAAAAACGGGACGCGACGGCATCCACGGCGTGACCTTCGCCTCCGGCGAGCTGGACAAAGACTCCGAGACTTTGTCCTCCAGTTCCGTGCAAATAGGTAATCCTATCGTGGAGAAGAAAGCCCTCGACGCCATCATCCAGGCACGCGACCTGGGCCTTTACCGCCGCATCACCGACTGCGGCGGCGGGGGGCTTTCCTCGGCGGTGGGGGAAATGGGCGAGGAGACAGGGGTACGCGTCGACCTGGAAAAGGTGCCCCTGAAATACGCCGGTCTTTCCTACACCGAGATATGGGTATCCGAATCGCAGGAGCGGATGCTTTTAGCCGTGCCTCCGGAAAAGCTGGAACAGCTCCTGGCTATTTTCCGCAACGAGGACGTTGAAGCTACGGTCATCGGTACGTTCACGGACAATAAACGACTCCAGCTTTATTATAATAATAACCTGGTCTGCGACCTTGATATGGCTTTCCTGCATGGCGGTTTGCCCCATCTCCAGCGCGAGGCAGCCTGGCAGCCCCCACAGTATCCCGAGCCTGACTTTCTCCCACCCACCGACCTG
>CAYWZO010000089.1:0-5307 GCA_964462865.1 uncultured Dehalococcoidaceae bacterium
TCGAGACGACCTCCAAGACCATCGACGCCCTGACCAAGCTGAACCTGCCCTCGGGAGTGGAAATAGATATTAAGCTTTAACGAAGCTATACTGGTGAAATTATGACTGAAGGAATAATCGGTAAAAAGCTGGGTATGACCCAGGTGTTCGGCGAAGGCGGTAAGGCCGAGGCGATTACCGCCATCGAGGCTGGCCCCTGCACGGTGACACAGGTAAAAACCTTGGACAACGATGGCTACAGTGCCGTCCAGCTCGGCTACGGCGAGGTGAAAAAGGCCAGGACCGGCCGTAAGGGAAAAACCAAAGAAAAGGGCCCTGTGAAATTCAAGTACGTGCGCGAATTTAAATTCGACGATGATAAAGCGGTCGAGACCGGACAGAAAATCGATGTCAGCCTGTTTAAAGCTGGCGACCGGGTAGACGTCACCGGCATCTCCAAAGGCAAAGGGTTTGCCGGCACAGTGAAACGCTACAATTTCAGAGGCGGCCCCAAGACCCACGGCCAGTCCGACAGGTGGCGCGCCCCCGGCTCCATCGGCCAGAACACCAGCCCCGGGCGGGTATTTAAAGGACTGCACATGGCCGGGCACATGGGGAGCCGCCGCGTAACCGCCAGCAACCTGGTGATTTTACAGGCGGACCCGGCCCGCAACCTGTTGCTGGTCAAGGGCGCCGTACCCGGTATGACCAACGGTATGGTGCTGATACAAAAATCCAGGAAGGGGAAGAAGTAAGGTGCAGCTGCCAGTATACAGCCTCTCCGGAGAGGTAGTCCGGCAGATTGAAGTAAACGATAAGGTCTTTGCGGTGCCGTTTAACGAGGCCGTGGTGCACCAGGTGATGGTCAGCCTGCGGGCCAACGCCCGTCAGGGGACAGCATCGACGAAGACCAGGAGCATGGTCAGCGGCAGCACCCGCAAGCTCTTCCGTGAGAAAGGCACCGGCGAAGCCCGTGCCGGCAGCAAGAAATCAGCCTTGCGCCGTGGCGGCGCCATCACCTTCGGGCCCCATCCCCGGGATTATCGACAGGAAATACCCCGGAAGATGCGCCGCCTGGCCTTGAAGTGCGTCCTCTCCGCCAAGGCCGGCGACGGCGAACTGAAAATACTGGATGGATTTAACTTTGAAGAACCCAAAACAAAAAGGATGCTGGAAACGCTGACCGCGCTGGGCGTGGAGTCATCGGCACTCGTAGTCACCCCAGCGCCGGAGATAAACCTCATTAAATCGGCCCGCAACATACCGGAAATAGATACGATGACCGTAAACGTGATAAATATACTGGATATCATGTCCCACAAGACCCTGCTGATGACCGAGGCAGCGGTCCGCGCCGCGGAAAAGCTGTGGGGCAATGGTGCAACGCAAGGGGGAGACTGATGCATCTGTACGAGGTGCTACGCCGCCCGCTGATAACGGAAAAAAGTACGGCTCTCCAGGCACTTAATAAATATGCCTTTGAGATAGCCTACGGCGCCAACAAGACCATGATCAAACAGGCCGTGGAGAAGGCCTTCAAGGTCACGGTAACCGGGGTTAACGTCGTCACCATGCGGGGCAAAACGCGCCAGGTAGGACGGCGGCAAATACGTGCCAATCCCTGGAAAAAGGCGATTGTCACCCTTAAAGCAGGGGATAAAATAGAGTTCTTTGAAGGCGTATAAAACGAGGAGTCAGAATATAAAGTGGCTATAAAATCGTATCGTCCGACCTCTCCGGGCCGGCGCGGCATGAGCGGTTATACCTTCGACGAGATAACCAAGGACCGGCCGGAGAAATCGCTGCTGGCGCCCAAGAAGCAAAAAGCCGGCCGCAACTTCCGCGGCAAGATTACCGTACGCCACCGCGGTGGCGGCGAGAAACGCCAGCTGCGCATCATTGATTTCAAGCGGGATAAAACGGATATCCCTGGCCGTGTGGCCGCCATCGAATACGACCCCAACCGCACGGCCCGTATTGCGCTTATTTTCTACGCCGATGGCGAAAAGCGCTATATCCTGGCCCCGGTGGGGCTGAACGTGGGCGATACGATAATTTCCGGCGAGAAGGCCGAAATCAAACCGGGCAACGCCATGCCCATGCGCCTGATACCCACCGGCACCGAAATACATAATATTGAAATGCGAAAAGGCCGCGGCGGGCAGATAGTGCGCAGTGCCGGGGCCTCGGCCCAGTTGATGGTCAAAGAGGGCGACTTCGCTCTGATAAGGCTGCCCTCCGGTGAAATCCGCCGCATCCGCAGCGAATGTATGGCGACCATCGGCAAGATAGGGAACATTGAACACCAGAACATCAGCCTGGGCAAGGCCGGGCGTAAACGCCACATGGGGTGGCGGCCTACCGTCAGAGGTTCCGCCATGAGCCCGCGCGACCATCCCCACGGCGGCGGCGAAGGCCGCTCCCCGGTCGGTATGCCCGGGCCCAAGACGCCCTGGGGTAAACCGGCCCTGGGCTATAAGACGCGCCAGCCCAAGGCTTCCGATAAAATGATTGTCAAACGCCGGGGGAAAAAGGGCGGTTAGTGAGGTAAAATGTCAAGGTCAATCAAAAAGGGACCGGCCGTTGATGAAAAACTGATGAAGCATGTGGATGCCGCGATACGCTCCGGTAAAAAGACCGTTATCAAGACCTGGGCGCGGCATTCCACGGTGCTGCCGCAGATGGTGGGGCTGACCATCGGCGTACACGACGGACGGCGGCACGTGCCCATCTACATCAATGAAAACATGGTCGGCCACAAACTGGGTGAGTTCGCCCCTACACGCACTTTCCGGGGGCACTCCACAAAATCAGAATAGGTACAGGTGTGAGGAAAAGTGGAAGTTAGAGCCGTAGCCAAAGACACCGGGCTCTCGCCCAAGAAGATGCGTCCCCTGGTGGATATGGTGCGGGGTAAAAAGGTGGACGAAGCATTGAATCTGCTCCGTTTTACACCAACGCCCAAGGCCAAGGTCGTTGCCAAGCTGGTGCGTTCCGCGGCCGCCAATGCCGAGAACAACTTCCAGATGGACCCCGCCGATTTAAAGATAATCCGCATCTACGTTGACGATGCACGAAGTTTGCGCAGGTTCCGGCCGCGGTCGAGGGGGCGGGTAAGCCCTATCCGGAAACATTCCAGCCACATCACCGTCGTTGTGGCTGAACAGGAGGGTTAATTGGGGCACAAAGTTCACCCGATAGGTTACCGGCTCGGGGTAATCAAAGAATGGCAGTCCAAGTGGTACAGCGATACTCATTATGCCGAATTCATCAACGAAGATAACAGGCTCCGGAAAGAAATACTGACAAAGTACCCGGAAGCCTCTATATCTTTAATTGAGATTGACCGCCAGGCCAAGGATGTAACCATCACGCTGCATACCGCCCGGCCCGGTATCGTCATCGGGAGGGGCGGCCAGAGAGTTGAGGAAATGCGGCAGCACCTCGAGGGCCTCGTCGGGAAAAAGATACGTTTAAATATCCAGGAGATACGCCAGCCCGAACTGGACGCCTACCTGGTAGCCAGGTCAGTGGCGGAGCAGATTGTGCGCCGCGTTGCCTACCGGCGGGCCATGAAACAGGCCATCTTCCGCACCATCCAGGCGGGAGCCAAAGGCATAAAAATAAGCTGCGCCGGCCGGCTGGCCAACGCGGAAATCGCCCGCCGCCAGACATCCCACCAGGGACAGGTGCCCCTCCATACGCTGCGGGCGGATATCGATTACGGGTTCACCGAAGCCCATACCACCCTCGGGCGTATTGGCGTCAAGGTCTGGATATACAAAGGACAGGTACTTCCCGAGATAATAGTACCCGAGGTCGAGACCAAACCGGCGGAGGCGGCAGAAACAGCGCCGGCAGCCGCCGAGGCACAGACAATGGAAAAACCGGCCGAGGCCATGAAAGTTACGCCGGTAGCCGCAACCACAGAAAAACCTGCCCGGCCCAGGGCTAAAAAGGTAGCCAGACCAGCCGAAGAAAAAGCAGCAGAACCGGAAGTCGCGGCGGAGAAACCGGTTAAAGCCAAGGCGGTTGAAGAAAAACCTGCTAAAACCAAAGTTGCCGAGGAAAAACCAGCTAAAGCCATGGCGGTTGAAGAAAAACCTGCTAAAACCAAAGTTGCCGAGGAAAAACCAGCTAAAGCCAAGGCGGCCGCCGAAAAACCCGCCGAGGCCGAAGCCGCCGGGGAAGCTCCGGCACCCAAACGGCGCCGTAAGACAGCCGCAACTGATGCGGAGAAAAAAGCCGCCGCTCCGGCCGCGGAAGTAAAGAAGGAAAAGGAAGCTACCAAGAAGAAAGGGAAAGAGGCGAAGGATGCAGCAGCCTAAACGCGTTAAATACCGCAAGTCGCATAGAGGGCGCCGCGCCGGCACCGCCCAGGCGGGCAACGCCGTGGACTTCGGCGAATACGGGATGCAGGCCCTGGAATCGGCCTGGATCACCAGCGCCCAGCTCGAGGCTGCCCGGCGCGCCATCACCCGCCATATCCGCCGTGGCGGCAAGGTCTGGATACGCATTTTCCCGGACAAGCCGGTCAGCAAAAAACCGGCAGAGACCCGCATGGGCAGCGGCAAAGGCCTGCCCGACCACTGGGTGGCCGTGGTGAGGTCCGGCCGGATAATATTTGAAATGGCAGGCGTCGCGGAAAGCGTCGCCAAAGAGGCGATACGCCTGGCCGCGCACAAACTGCCCCTGAAGACCAAATTCGTCCTTAGAGAAACCTTCGGCACCACCGGCAGCGAGGTGGCCAAATAGGGAGTTGTTAATTTGAAACTGAAAGAATTCAGAGACCTCAACACCGATGATTTGAAAAAGCAGCTGGAAGAAACCCACCAGGAGCTTTTTAACCTGCGCTTCCGCCTCGCCACCAAGCAGCTGGTAAACCACCGTGAGGTGCGGCGGGTCAAGCGCAAGATTGCCCGGCTGGAAACACTCCTCCGGGAAAGAGAACTGGGTATAAGGTAGGTTGGGATATTATGGAAGAAAAACGCAAGACCAGAGTAGGTAAAGTCATCGGCGATAAAATGAGCAAGACCGTGATTGTCGCCGTCAATACGCCCTGGCGCCATCCTCTGTACAACAAGACGGTCAGGAGAATCGTTAAATATTACGTCCACGATGAAAAGAAACAGAGCAAGACCGGCGATACGGTCATGATTATAGAAACACGCCCTATTTCCCGGCTCAAGAGATGGCGTATCAAGGAAATCCTGAACAAGGCGGAAGTGGCGGATATCAAACCCAGCGAGATAACGACATAGGAATCGGTGAAACAGACATGATTCAGATGCAGACCAGACTCAAGGTAGCCGATAACACCGGTGCCCG
>CAYWZO010000090.1:0-4474 GCA_964462865.1 uncultured Dehalococcoidaceae bacterium
GTCGGGCCGGGGGATGTTGGGTACCTGCAACAGCAGTTCCGCCAGCTGTTCATCAGTCTTTTTGGCTTCTTCTTCGAGCGTCTGTATCTCGGCGCGGAGGGCGCGCCCGCGTTCCTGGGCCTTTTCTCTCTCTTTGGATACGGACTTTCTCTCCTGGCGCAGGGCGTCCAGCTTGATGATATTCTGGCGGCGCGCGGCGTCCAGCTTCAGGATTTCATCGATGGGGGCGCTGTCGTGGCGGTCGGCCATCGCTTTTTTAACCAGTTCCGGGTTTTCCCTGATAAATTTAAGGTCCAACATAGGCTTTACTCCCCTTGAGCTTTTCCTCTCCCTTGAGGGGAGAGGCCAGGTGAGGGTGACGTTTCTGTTTAAGCAATCCTTTTATTTTTTCTAAAACGCCTTCGGTGTTCTGTAGAACCTCGCTATTCCAGAATCTAACTACATGATAACCTGCTGCCTCTAACCATTGGGTTCTTGGCTCGTCATTTTCTTTTGTTAAGGTTTGGTTATGTTGCCCGCCATCTATTTCAATTACCAGTTTTTTCTCTAAACAGGCAAAGTCAACGACATAGCTTCCGATGCAGTGTTGCCGGCGGAATTTTGCCCCATCTAATTGCCTGTCACGTAATTTAAACCAGAGTGTTTTCTCGGCTTCGGTTTGCTTTTGCCGGAGCTCTTTTGATATTTGCGTGAGGATGTTTTCCATTTTTTATCCCCCTCACCTTAGTCTTCTCCCTCGCAGGGGAGAGGAGACGGGGAAGGGAGTTTTACCCCTTTTCTCTCAAAGTGGGGAAAAGTATTACCTCTCTGATTGACGACTGGTTGGTGAGCAGCATCACCAGCCGGTCGATGCCCACCCCCAGCCCGCCGGTAGGGGGCAGGCCGTACTCCAGCGCCGTAATAAAATCATCGTCTATCGTCCAGCGTTCCTCGTCGTCCGCCTGGCGTTCCTTGAGCTGCTCCTCGAAGCGCTCCCGCTGCTCGATGGAGTCGTTGAGCTCGGAGAAGGCGTTGCCCAGCTCGATGCAGCCGCCGGCGTAGGCCTGGAAGCGCTCCACCACCCGCTCCTCGCCGGGCTTGCGCTTGGCCAGCGGCGACATGGACACCGGGTAGTCGTAAACTATCGTCGGCTGGATGAGCTTCGGCCGGACGGTGGTCTTTAACAGTTCATCGACCAGCTTGGCCCAGTTCTTCTGCGCGTCGACCTCCATCCCCTTCGAGCGCATCTTCTCCCGCAGGCCGTCGGCGGTGGGATATTTCACGAAGTCGATGCCGCCGTATTCCTTGATAGCGTCGCGCAGGGTAATACGCCGCCAGGGCGGCGTCAGGTCAACGATGTCGTTACCGTATTTAACCTCGGCGGTGCCGAGCACCTCCCGGCTGATATAAAAAATCATCTGCTCCAGCATCACCATGACGTCGGTATAGTCGGCGTAGGCCTCGTAGCTTTCCAGCATGGTGAACTCGGGGGAGTGCGTCGTCGAGACGCCTTCGTTCCTGAAGACCTTGCCGATTTCATACACTTTATCGAACCCGCCGACGACGAGGCGCTTCAAGTGGAGTTCCAGGGCGATGCGCAGGTAGAAGTCCCGGTCGAGGGCGTTATGGTGGGTGATGAAGGGGGTGGCCAGCGCGCCCCCGGCGGACGAGTGCAGCACCGGCGTCTCCACCTCGATGAAACCGCGGTCATCGAGGAAGCGACGCATGGCGGTGATGGCCCGGCTGCGCACTTTGAAAATGTCCTTGACATCGCTGCTGGCGATGAGGTCGATATAGCGCTGGCGGTAGCGCGTCTCGGTATCGGTGAGGCCGTGCCACTTTTCCGGCAGCGGCCGCAACGACTTCGTCAGCAGGGTGAATTCGGCCACGGAAAGCGTCGGCTCCCCGGTGCGCGTGCGCAGCAGCATGCCCTTGACACCGATGATGTCGCCGATATCCAGGTCTTTGAAAAGTTCCTGGTCGGCCCCGCTGAAGCTGGCACTCTGGAAGAGGAGCTGTATCTTGCCGGCGCCATCGCGGATATCCACGAAGGAAGCCTTGCCCATCTTCCTGATGGCGGTGATGCGCCCGGCCAGACTGACCGTCCCGGAGGCTTTCGCCTTACCTGTTTCCTGTGCTTCCAGTTGCGCTATCGCCTGCTGGGTGTTATGGCTGTAATCATATTTATGGGGGTAGGGGTCGATACCGCGGGCGCGCAGGCGCTCCAGCTTCTGTTTTCGCTGCTCATTGATGTTATCAAGTCTGGTCGGCATTTCTCTTCCTGTAAATAAGGCTTTTAAAGATACCACCATTATATGTTATATGCCTACGGGGGTAAAGGGGAGGATGTCAAAACGTCATTGCGAGGAGCCGCAGGCGACGTGGCAATCTCATGAGTTGTTTTAAGCGATGATGGAGATTGCTTCGCCTTGCCACCTTCGTCGTCAATGGTCTCGCAATGACAATATCAGTGAAGCTGCTCCCGCAGTTCATCCAGCCAGGCGGCTGACCTGACCTCCCTTTCCAGCAGGTGCTTGAGGTACCCGCCGATGACGTTTTCGATCTCGCGGGCGAGCGTAGCATCGATGTTAACGAGGCGGGCGCTGGAAAAGTCATCGCTTTGAAGTAAGCGCAGGACTTTCTGCGCGTTGACGGAGAGGGGATAGGAGAACGACTGGCTGGCCGGGGCGCAGACGGGGCAGAGCAGGCCGCCGGCGGCAGCGCTGAAAGCGTTCGAGACTGGTTCCAGCGCTTTATGGCAGGCGACGCATTCCCGCAGCTGGGGGCGGTAGCCGGCGCTATCGAGGAGGTGCATCTCGAAGTAGCGCAGGACAAGCTCCCTGTTATTTTCCTGGGATAGTGTTTGCAGCGTCTCCAGCGTTAGCTGGAAGAGCGGGTAGTTATCCTGGTGCTCGGCGGCGAACTGGTTGACCAGCTCGGCGACGTACAGCCCGCAGGAGGTCAGCCATAGGTCACTTTTAATGGGAAGGAAAGCGTCGATGGTCTGGGCGCCGGTGATGGTATCGATGTTCCGACCTCGGGAAAAGGATACCGTGCTGTGGGTGAGGAGCTCCAGGTGCCCGGCCATCTTGCTCCTGGTCTTGCGCAGGCTTTTAGCGAAGCCCTGTATCTTGCCGAGGCGGGGGGTAAAGAAAGTGAGGATGCTATCGGCCTCCCCCAGCTTCGTTTTCTTGATAACGATAGCTTCGGTCTTGTATTCACGCGGCTCGGGCATCCCCTTTTACCTCTTCAAGCTTTCAGCGAATTCTCTCGCTTGTTGAAGGTCTTGGGAATCAGGTTTACCTTTGCGTTCTCTATTTAAAAATTTAGCAAGGAACCATGTATTATGTCCGAAGCAAAAAAATTTCCCCACGAGGTTAAAACCTTTTTTCGCCAATATTTTCTCAATTGATTTTGAGGGCATCTCATTCCCGCATGTAGCAAAAAGAAAGGCCTTTTTCTCTTCAAAGACAGGCAGTGTCTTGATGAAATTACGCAGCCTTTTATAAAATCTACCCCAGTAAATTCCCGCCCCGAAACCAATTAAGTCATAGTCCTTAAGGGTATCAACCTGCACTTCTTCCGGCTCCATTAGAGTTGCATCGAGAACTTCTGCCATCGTTTCGGCGATTTTCTGTGTATTAAACTGATATATAGAGACGTAAATTATCAGAGTTTTCAAGATATCCTCCCTGTAACTTACTTGGTATAAATCCTGGGTATTCCCAGCCACCGGGGTGTTTTTGCCAGGTACTCCCGGTAGGCATCACCGAGTTCTTCACGGCATCGTCTTTCCTCTTTCTTCGCCTGGTACCGTTGCAGGAAAAAGGTGATGATGGTAATAAGAAAAAACAGCCAGGAAGCGGCGGCAATGCTTACCCCGACGTAAACGATAAACATGGAGAGGTACATGGGGTGGCGCGAAAACCGGTAAACACTGGAAGTGAACGGTCTGTCCGCGGGCGTACCGGCGACAGAAAGCGTCGCCGCCACCAGTACTGCCAGACCAATAATGAAAAGCGCCAGTCCTGTCCAGAGCCACGGAGTGTCTATCTGAAACGGCACGAAGATGGAGTAGAGCGTTGCGCCTATCCAGAACCCTTGAGTGAGTAACGCCATAATCTTGTCCTGCCGGGTCCGGATGATTTCCGGGGCGTGGCTGGTCTTTTCGGCGACGTGTTTGGGCACGATAATTACCGCCAGCCACTGCAGGGGGTAGATAATCATGAACAGCCAGGCGTTCCAGACGCCGATTTCAAAAGCCGGTACCCAGGACATTGTTTTACCTCCCTTGTCTTCGCTTTATCACTTTCTGGGCAATCCGATCCACCTGGGAGTCCTGGTCATATATTCCCGGTAGGCATCACCGTATTTCTCGATACAGTAGCGTTCTTCTGCCTCCACGAATAAAAGCGGCAAAATTATATCTACAATGGAAAGCAATAGGAAAATCCATGAGGCTGAAGCTATGCCCGCTCCTAATAACATTAGAAAC
>CAYWZO010000091.1:0-4408 GCA_964462865.1 uncultured Dehalococcoidaceae bacterium
GAGGAGTTCAAGGGCACCGGCAACATGGAACTCCACCTCGACCGCCGGCTTTCCGAGCGGCGTGTCTTCCCGGCCATGGACATCCCGCGCAGCGGTACGCGGCGCGAGGAGCTGCTGCTGGGCGATGAGACCACAAAACAGGTGTGGCTGCTGCGGCGCATGGTGGGCATCATCGCTTCCAACCCGGAAAACTTTGTCGATGCCACAGAAAGAGTGCTCGACCGCATGCGCAAGACCAAGACCAACGCCGAGTTCCTAGCCAACCTGAATAAAGAGATGTAGGGCACGATGCAAATCAGAAAAACGTACAACGAAGTCAATCCCGAATTGCTCTATGCGGAGATAAGGGACTTCACCCTCAAGCAGGGAGCTTCCCTCGGCGAAAATAGCATGGAGACCTATACCCTGCCCGACCAGTCAGCCGACTTCATCACGCGGGCAACATTGACATTTAACGCTAAAGGGACGGTAGGAGCGGAAAAAGAGTGCCTGCGGGCGCACATGGTGGGCACGCCGCGCGGCGAGACCAAGCTGATGCTGGACGTGGACGAGAAACTTTTTCCGGCGGATAAGCTCGCTGCTTTACAGAGCGACCTGGACTTTATCTTCGGTTCTTATGAAGTGAAAGAATAATACAGCCCTGATTTATTATCTCGCCCGCGGGTAAGAACCCAGTATCTTCACGAAGACGGCGTGCTCTTCCAGCGCTTTGAGGGCCCCGGCCACGTTCTTCTCCTCGCGGTGGCCGGAGAAGTCCATGTAGAAGTTGTACTCCCAGACATGGTGGCGGGTGGGGCGGCTTTCCAGCTTGGTCAGGTTGATCTTCCTCTCGGCGAACTCCCGCAGGCAGTCGTAAAGCGCCCCCGGCTTGTGCTTGAGGGTAAAGACAATGGAGGTCTTGTCCGTGCCGGTGGGCGGCGAGTCCTCTTTGGAGAGGATGAAGAACCGGGTGAAGTTATGCGGGTTGTCCTCTATTTCTTTAGCGATTATCTTCATCCCGTAAAGCTCGGCGGCCCGCGCGCCGGCCACGGCGGCGCTGTCCCGTCGCACCTGCTCTTTAATCATCTTAACACTGCCGGCGGTATCGGAGGCGGGGACAAGCTCGGCGTTGAGGTGGCTTAAAAAGCTACGGCACTGCCCCAGCGCCTGTGGGTGGGAATAGACATACTTTATCCTACCCAGGCTAGCACCCTCCGGAGCTATCAGGCAGTGGCTGATGCGCAGCTCCGTTTCCCCGCAAATCATCAGCGACGAGTCCAGCAGAAGGTCGTAGGCGCGGGTTATGCTTCCCTCCAGCGAGTTCTCCACCGGCACCATGGCGAAGGGCGCCTCGCCCGCCTCCACCGCGTCGAAGACCTCGTCCAGCGTCTCGCGCGGCATGCCCCGGGTGGACTTACCGAAAAAGCGGAAGGCAGCCTCCTCCGTGTAGGCGCCCGGCTCGCCCTGGAAAGACACGGCCACGCCCTGGATTTTCTTGCTGGCGGTGATTATCTGCCGGTAGATATTCTCAACATCGGCGGGGCTTATCTTTAAGTCGCGGGCCAGGCCCCGGACGTGTTCCAGCACCCTTAGCTCCCTTTCCCGGTCCTCGATGACCCGGCTGGTCCGGTGCTTACCCTTCCCTATCTCTTTGGCAACGGCCTGCCGCTCGGCGATAAGTTTCAATACCTTGGCGTCAATAGCATCGATTTTTTTTCGTAGTTCTTCGATGTTCACTTTAGTACCCTCGGAATCAGACCCGCTCCAAGCGCTAAATCACAAAGCGTTATCGCCATCATCGCCTCCACGACGGCTACCACCCGGGGCACGATGCAGACATCATGCCGACCGCCGACCTGAATTTTGGCGCCCTCCATTTTCTTCATGTCAACCGTGGCCTGCTTTTGAGCGATGGAGGGCACCGGTTTGACGGCGACCCTGACGACCACCGGCATACCGCTGCTGATGCCGCCGAGCACGCCGCCGGCGTTATTGGTGGAGGTGATAATTTTACCGTCCCGGATGAGAAACGGGTCGTTGTTTTCCGAGCCTTTCAGGCGGGCGGCGGCGAAGCCGGCGCCGAACTCCACCCCTTTGACGGCGGGGATGGCGAGCAGGGCTTTAGCGAGCTCGCTGTCCAGGGTATCAAAGACCGGCTCTCCGAGGCCGACAGGCACGTTGACGGCGATGCCTTCGACCACACCCCCCAGGCTATCGTCCGCCTCTTTCGTCCGGGCGATGAGCGCCGCCATCTTTTCCGAGGCGGCGGGGTCGGCGCAGCGCAGGACATCGGACCCGGCTCTGGCTTTTATTTTCTTAAAAGCAACCGCTTTCGCGGTGATTCCCCCTATTTCCACCGTGTGGGCAAAAATTTCCACGCCGAGCCTATCAAGAAGCCTGCGGGCAACAGCCCCGGCCATAACGAAGCCGGCGGTGATCCTGCCAGAAAACCTGCCTCCACCCCTCCAGTCATTAAAGCCCCCGTACTTCACATAAGCGGTGTAATCGGCATGTCCCGGCCGGGGCAGAAACCTCATTCTTTCGTAATCCCTATCGTCAATGTCCTCATTCCATACCAGCAGGCAGACCGGAGCACCGGTAGTAATATCATTAACCACACCCGAGATAATCTCAACTTTGTCCCTTTCCTTCCTGGCGGTGAAAGCCGCACTCTCTCCTGGGCGTCTCTTATCCACCTCCGTCTGGATATCCACGGCGGCCAGCGGCAGGCCGGCGGGACAGCCGGCCACGACGACGCCCATGCACCTGCCGTGGCTCTCCCCGAAGCTGGTCACCACGAACGACCGGCCGATGCTATCAGACATTTTTCTCCAGTTCACCTCCCACGCTCTGGAAAGACTCCCAGAAGCCCGGGAACGTCTTGGCGACACACTCTGCCCCGTCGATGATGACGCCGCCTTCAGACGCCCCGAATATGCTAAAAGCCATGGCGATACGGTGGTCACTATGACTATCGATAAGCACTGATGCCGGTGGTTGAGGGATGGCAGTCTCGGCGCCCTTTTCTTTTTCGGCTTCCTCTTCTTCCTTGCCCTCCTCGACCTTCTTAGGCGTTTTGAGGCCGAAAACCGTCAGCCGGTTAGCATCTTCGGTAACATCAACGCCCAATTTCTTCAGGCCTTCCCTGACTCCCGCTACCCGGTTAGACTCTTTGATGCGCGCCCGCTCGATGCCGGTGAGCTCGCTCTTACCTTCGGCCAGCGCGGCTAGTACGGCCACGGTCGGCAGCAGGTCGATGCAGTCGGAAAGGTCAGCACGTATTGCCTTGAGTGCGCCCGCGCTCACGGTGACGGCTTTTCCGGCCACCCTAACGGTAGCGCCCATGCGGCGCAGCAAGTCAAGTATCACGCGGTCCCCCTGCAGGGTGGCGGTGCTTAAATTTTCCACCGTTACCCCCTCTTCAGAAAAGGCCCCCAGCGCCAGTAAATACGATGCCGACGACCAGTCGCCTTCGACCTCCAGCCGGGTGGGGAGGTACCGCTGGCGACGGACGGCGAACCTTATCGCCTCGCGCCGGACATTGATGCCGAACTTTTTCAGGCACCAGAGAGTCATCAGCACGTAAGGGGTTGACGTCATCGGCGTCGTCAGTTTAATGCTCATTTCCCTCTGGGCAAAGGGGGCTATCAGGAGCAGGGCCGATATGAACTGGGAGCTGATATTGCCCGGAATTTCGGTCAGCCCTCCCTTGAGCGTACCTCCCCAGATGGTCACCGGCGGGGTGGTCTTGCCTCCCAGGGTGCTCTTGATTCCCAGCCGGCGGAGCGCCTCGACCAGCGACTTGACCGGCCTTTGCGTTAGTGACGGCCCGCCGACCAGCGTGTGCGTGCCGGGAATAAGCGAACAGATGGCAATCATGAACCTCATGGTGGTGGCCGATTCGCCGCAATGGAGCTCGCCGCCGGAGGCGCGTAAGCTGCCTCCCGTTACCCGCCACACATCGTTTCCCTTCTGAATGCCGACGCCGATTTTGCCGAGCACGTCGGCGGCGGCGCTGGTATCTTCGCTGACCAGGGGGTGTACTATCTCGCTGGTTCCCCGGCACAGGGCGGCGCACATCAGCCCGCGGATGGTCAGGCTTTTCGAAGACGGCACCCTGAGCGTCCCCTTCAGGGTGCTTTTATTGATTGAAACTCTCATTATCCTTCAGCTTCTCCATAATCTTCAAGACTACTGATTCAGGCGCGAGACGGGATGTATTTACAGTAATATCCGCTGCCCGCTCATAGTAAGGCTGACGGTACTTCAATAACTCCTTAATCTGCCGCGACCGGTCCGCCACCGCCAGGAGCGGCCTTTCGTCTCTAGCCCCGGAGGTGCGTTTTAATATTACTGCGGGCGAGGCCGTCAGGCAAATGATAACGCACTCCTTGCCCAGGCGGTCAATGTTTATTTTATTCAGAACGAT
>CAYWZO010000092.1:0-4356 GCA_964462865.1 uncultured Dehalococcoidaceae bacterium
CGCCGCGCAACATCGATTTCTCTATCTTGGGCACCTTCCGGATGTCATCGAAGGTCCTGATGTCCCCCGGCTCAATACCGGCATCTCTGTAAAGCTGGCGGTAGAATCTGGAATGCTCGTAGGCCCAGGTGAATATCTCCTTGAACTTCTTCAACTGAAGCTTTTGCAGCTTTTCCCGGGGCATGGTCTCCAGGACCGGGTTCCAGTATTCGCCGTTCTTCATGGGAATTACCTCTCATACCAGTGTATTTAGCTCACATCGATGCACAGCAAAGCACTAAACATAAATATACTTAAAATACCGGGGCTTGGCAAATCCGGCAGGGCGAAATCGTTCCATATGGAACTAAAAAAGGCCGTTATGTATTCCCAGTAATAACGCTAACGGGTAAAATTGACTCTAAACGCTTATTGACAATTCATTAATACTGTTCTAAAATAATTCTGGATGGAACATAATTTTCCACACGCTGATACCCCTCCGAAGGCTGCCATGACCGTAAGTGAAGTCAGCAAGAGAACGGATAAAACACCCCTGGGCACGCTGTTATCTATACTGGTGTCCTACGAGGTGCTGGCCAGATATCTCGAAGTCCAGCTGAAACGTTACGATGTCAGCCTCATCAGGTTCAACATCATGAGCAACCTCTTTAAAAACGGCGGCGAGATGACGCCTTCGGAGATAGCGGAAAGCGTCTTCCGGGAAAAAAATTCGGTCACGGCGGTCATCAACACCCTGGAAAGAGAGGGAGTCGTCCGCCGGGAACCGTCTCCTGACGACGGAAGGTCTGTCAAGGTAGTCATTACCGATAGAGGCTGGCAGGAAGCCAACCGTTTAAGTCCCATCGCCCAGGAGCTAAGCCGGGAGGCCCTGTCCTGCATGGACAAGGGGCAGGTCGAGGCCCTTGTCGGCATCATGCGGAACCTGCGGGAAAGCCTGATGCCAAAAATCAGCAAAAATTCCGGTAAGTAAAGCATTAAACTCAACCTATTCAGGGTCCAACAGCGCCTCCGGAGCGGGCTGGCGCTGAATACTAATGAAGAGGGGATTATGTAACTGTGAAAGAAATCAGGATTCACGGAAGAGGAGGGCAGGGGGCCGTCATGGCGGCACGGATGCTGGCCAGCGCCTTCGTGGCTGAAGGCAAGTACGTCGCCAGCTTCCCCATGTACGGCTTTGAAAGGCGTGGCGCGCCGGTGGTGGCTTTCACCCGCGTGGATGAGAAGCCCATCCGGGAAAAGACCCAGATCTACACCCCGGACTGCATGGTGGTGATAGACCCGGGCCTGATGAAGATTCCCGCGCTATTCAACGGTCTCAAGCCGGAGGGGGTTCTCATCGTCAATAGCAAAACGCGGCTGAAGTCAAAGCCTAACGAGAACCTTAAAATCGCCGGCGTGGTTAACGCCACCCAGATTGCCGTCGAGGAAATCGGCCGGGACATTCCCAACACCTGTCTGCTCGGTGCTTTTGCCGCCGCCACCGGCTGGATCGATCTGAAATCGGTGCTGGCCTGCCTGGGCGACTATCTAAGCGGTGATATGCTCCAGAGGAATCTAAAAAGCGCCGAGAGGGGATTCAAGGAAGTGGAGGTAATCAAATGGTAATCAAACACAAGAATATATTCACAACGGAAAGTGCCTGGTCTGATGCCGATAAAGTGCTCCTGTGTCTGGATACCGGCGGCTGGCGTACCGAAAGGCCCGTGCTCGACCAGAGTAAATGCAACTACTGCGGCCTTTGCGCCCTTTACTGCCCCCCGCAGTGCATGCTGGACAAGGGCGACCACTATGAGGCCAACCTTGCCTACTGCAAAGGCTGTGGAATCTGCGCTCACGAGTGCCCGCGGGGCGCTCTGACCATGGTTCCGGAAGGAGAATTTGCCGATGAAGGCTAAAAAAGGTACGATTAGAGTCATCACAGGCAACGCTGTCGGTGCCTATGGGGCCATGCTTTGCCGGCCGGAAGTGATAGCCGCCTATCCCATCACCCCTCAAAGCGAGATAGCCGAGCAGCTTGCGCAATTTAGAGCCGACGGTGTTCTGGACGCTGAATTTGTAGAAGTGGAAGGTGAAAACTCGGCAATGAACGTTGTCTTGGCTGCCAGCGTCGCCGGGGCACGTGTTTTCACCGCCACCTCTTCTTACGGGCTGGTGTTTATGTACGATGCCTTGCAGGAAGCCTCCGGTTTCAGGACACCGGTAGTGATGGTAAATGCGAACCGGGAAACACCCGGTATCCATGCCGTTTCCGCCGGACAACAGGACATGATTTCCGCCAGGGACACGGGATGGGTCCAGATAATCGTAGAGAACGATCAGGAAATACTTGACCAGATTATCATGGCCTACCGGCTGGCCGAGGACTATGATATCCAGCTACCGGTAATGGTTAACTATGACGGTTATTACCTGTCATACTTAGCCGAAGCGGTAGAGATACCCCAGATTGAGGACGTGGACGCGTTCCTGGCGCCTTTGAAGAAACAGCCGCCACGGCCCAGGCTGGTGCCGGGAGTGGCGAAAGGCTGCGGCACCCACGGCATCGAAATGGGTTATGTGGAAGCGCGTTACAAGCACTGGCAGGCCCTGGAGAGGGTCAAGAATAAAGCAGACGAAATAGACAAAGCCTTCGGAGATTACTTCGGACGTTACTACGGTGGCCAGATTGAGGAATACCGTACCGGTGATGCCGATATTGTTGTTGTGGCCTCCGGCAGTGCTACCGGTACCGCCCGGACCGTCATTGATGCTAAAAGGGAACAAGGGATAAAAGTCGGACTTATAAAAATGAGGCTGTTCCGGCCCTTCCCTGCCGAAAAGTTAATCGAGGCTCTTAAAGGTAAAAAGGCGGTTGGCGTTATCGACCGGAGTGTTTGTTTCGGCTGGAAATACGGTCCGATTTGCACCGAGTTAATGGCGCTATCCCCCAAGTTGGAGACGGTTCCTATATTGAGCTACATTGACGGTCTGGCCAATCTGGACATTAACGTGCCTCATATAGGAAGGGTGGTAGATGAAGTCTATGCCGCCGCACGGGGCAAGCCCTATCAGGAAGTCACCTGGATTCCGATGGAGGAGGAACGATAATGGTTGAGACGACGAAGAAAAGAAACAGGATATTCAATTATTTCAGCACCGAGGAGAAGTTCGCCGGAGGCGTGGCCTGGTGCGCCGGCTGCCCTCTGGAGTTGACGGCTCGTTTCACCGCCAAAGTAATGGGAGATAAGATGATATTCGTCGGTACGCCCGGATGCGCGGCACCGGTTTTACACGGGCAGAATATAGGCGCTTGGCATAAAGTCGCTTATCTCGCTTCTGTCATGACAGGAGTGCCCTCCAAGGCTACCGGTCTTTCCCGGTATTTCAATAGAATAGGGCTGGATGCTACGGTGGTCTGCTTCACCGGCGATGGCTGCGCCACCGACGTAGGTTTTCAGCCCCTGAGCGGGGCCGCCGAGAGAAGGGAGAAAATCATCTATTTGGCATATGACAACGAGGGATATATGAATACCGGCAACCAGCGTAGTAGCGCCACACCCCTCGGGGCCGCCACCACCACGACCCCCGTTGGGAAGTTGAGCCGCGGCAAGCCTACCGTTTCCAAGAACATGCCTATGGTGATGCTTATGCACCGGCCCAGATATATGGCCACCGCCACGCTGTCGCACCTCGAGGATTTTGCCAAGAAACTCCAGAAGGCCAAGGAGATGGTCAAAGAGGGCTTCGTTTACCTCCATGTTTTCTCGCCCTGTCCCGTGGGCTGGCGTATTGACTCTAGCCTCTCCATCGAGGTGTGCCGCAACGCCGTCAGGACCAACTACTTTCCGCTCTGGGAGGCGGAAGACGGCAAGCCCAGGATAACGGTTGAAGTGCCTGCCCCCAGACCGGTGACCGAGTTTACCAAGCTCATGCGTAAATTTTCACATCTTAAAGAGGACGGCCTGGCGAACCTGCAAAAAGAGGTCGATTACAGGTTTTCGCTGCTCAAGAGTCTTTGCGATGCCGCCAAAGAGGAAAAAAAGGCCAAGGCGGAATCCAAATAATTCTAGCAATTATATATTTATAAGGAGGTGGAGCGAAACAAATGGTCACCCAAGCAAAAAAACCGGCGGAAAACAAACCGGTGATAGGATTATCCGTAAAGGGTAACCCGGAAATCTGGGATGATTCCTATGTCAATACCACTTGTGGCGGTTGCTATGGCCAGTGCGCCATACGCGCTCACCGCGTTAACGGCGTCATCGTGAAGATTGATGGCGACCCGGATAGCGACTTCGGTCCCAGGGGTGGTATCTGCGCCAAGGGCGAAGCCATGATACAGGCGCTTTACGACCCCAATCGTTACAATTACCC
>CAYWZO010000093.1:0-4221 GCA_964462865.1 uncultured Dehalococcoidaceae bacterium
CCTGTGTCCAGAGTGCTGTCTTAAAATTCGTTATTCTATAAAAATTCCTTTACCACTTGTATTCTGCGTACGGTTTAAACACGAATACGCTGCAGTTCTTCCTTTCATTTAAACCCTGAATTAAGTCTATCATGTAATCCCTGGGTAGCTCAGGGGATAAATAGTGTATTTCATCAAAAAGCTTCTCATCTTCCGGCAGCTGTCCGGCTCGGCGTAGTTGTTCTAGGATTGGTTGATGGTGGGTCCAGAGGTTAATACCGATTGTTACCGATAGTCTCGATACCGGAAAGCAGTCAATTACGGACAGCGTCTCGGCGATGGTTTCTGGTGTCTCTTCGGGCGCGCCCAGCAATAAATAAACGCCGAAAGGAATATTCATTCTAGTCAGACAGGAAAGGCTTTCTCTGACCTGCGCGGCCGAATACCCGCGGTGCATGCTTTTAAGCATTTTCTCTGAAGCTACCGCTGTATCCAGAAAAAGAGAGGCACAGCCTGACTCTTTGAAGAGTTTAAGAAGGTCATCGGTAATACCAATAGGTTTAAGGTCAATCGTGCTCCACCTGATGTTGCTGCCCCGGCGTATAATTTCTTTGCAGACCGCTATTGTCTCCTTCAGGGGGAAATTAAAGCAGTTATCACAGAATTCAATCGTCAGTGATTTATTTGCCTTTAGAATATGCTCCATCTCATCAACCACCCGTTCCGGGGATTTCAGGCGGTAACGGGTCCCTTCCAGGGAGCTATAAGCGCAATAGGTGCACCGGAAAGCGCAGCCGCGCCTGGTGGATATTCCGGCGCCTATATTACGTTCAACGTACTTATCCAGGTTAAAAAGTTCGTAGGCAGGAAAGGCGGTAGCGTCCAGGTTCTCTATTCTTTCCCGGGGCACTTTAACGAACCGGCCGTTTTCCCGGTAAACGCATCCCGGAATACTGTAAATATCTCCTCCGCTTTCCAGCCTTTTCAGGTACTCCGGGAAAGAGAATTCGGCTTCTCCTCTGATGCCGTAGTCCAGGTCCAGATAGTCCAGCCAGTCGGGGCCGTAGTAATTGAAGCCGGGGCCGCCCGGCACTATCGGGGCTGAAGTGAGTCTCTTGATGCAGTCCACGATTTCTTTAACGAGAACCCTGGTATCGAAACGTTTCATACCGAACTCGGCGTTCTCATCAGGCACCATTCCCGTCACTGTTCTTATGGAAATCCCGATGACATCCGGCTTGAACCTGGTGAGATGTCCTTCAAGTTCACGTATCCTGTCACCGGCAAACAGGCAGTCGAATACCTCGACCGTGTATCCGGCATCCCTGGCCGCGCCCGCGATATAAGCAGGACCGGACGGCGAGAAATTGAAGGTGTTGGCGGAGATAATGAGTATTTTCATGATATCCCGGTTAACTCAGCGCCCCTTCCATCTGGGCGAGGAGCTGCTCGTTGGTATAGTGGTTGAGGCTGATGGCGTCGGACGGACAACCGCCGGCGCAGGCGCCGCACCCTTTACAGAGGGCCTCGTTGACCCGGCACACTTTCTTCTCTTCGTCGTAGGAAATAGCACTGTACGGACAAACGGTCTTGCAAAGCTGGCAGCCGGAGCAGAGCTTCTCGTTCACCACGGCGGTGGCCGCTTCGATTTCCACCGTCCCGCGTGAAATCATCGCCAGCGCTTCCGCCGCCGCCGCCGAAGCCTGGGCCACCGTGTCCGGGATGTCCTTGGGGCCCTGGCAGCAACCGGCGATGAAGATGCCGTCGGTCATCGTGGCCACCGGGTCGAGCTTGGGGTGCTTCTCCAGGAAAAAGCCGTCGGCACTGCGGGAGATGTTGAAAAGCCGCGCGATTTTTTCCGCTTCATGGGAGGGTTCGAGGCCGCAGCTCAAGACGACCATGTCCACCGGCAGGCGGCGCTGCCGTCCCACCAGCGTGTCCTCGAACTGGACGATTAACTTGCCCTTTTCCTCTGGTGTTTCGGCGATGTTGGTCACCTCCGCCGGCTTGCCCCGGATAAATACCGTGCCCTCTTCCAGGACGCGGTTGTAGAACTCCTCATAGCCCTTGCCGAAGCTCCGGATATCGATGTAGAACTCATAGACCTCGGCACTGGTGTGCTCCCGGATGAGGTGAGCGAACTTCATGGAGTACATGCAGCAGACGCGCGAGCAGTACTCGTGGTAGTTCTCATCGCGGCTGCCCACGCAGTGGATGATGGCGATGCTCTCCGGCTCGTTACCGTCTTTCATTTTAATATGGCCGCCGGTAGGCCCGGCCGAGTTTACCAGGCGCTCGAACTCCAGGCTGGTGACAACGTTGTCGAGCCGGCCGTAGCCGTACTGCTTGACCGCCGATGGGTCGAATAAATCGAAACCCGTGGCAATCAGTATCGCGCCCACCTCCACCTCGATGGTCTCGTCCTTCTGGTTAAAGTCGATGGCGCCGGTCTCGCAGCCGGGTATGCCTTTCTTCTCGATGCCTTTCTGGCACAGGCGGCAGACGTCCTTACCGTCGGCCAGCCCCTGGATATGACGGCAGTGTTCCGCATCGATGAGTACCTTGTTGGGCACCGCCTGGGCGAAGGGTTTATAAATGGCTTTCCGTTTGGCCATGCCCTGCTCGAAATCGTCGGGCACGGTGGTGGGGCACAGCTCGGTGCAGCGCTCGCAACCGGTGCACTTGGCCAGGTCGATGTACCGGGCCTTCTGCCGGATTTTCACCTTGAAACTGCCAATGTAGCCGGCCACCTCTTCAATCTCGCTGTAGGTCATCAGCTGGATGTGGGGGTGTGACCCGGCCAGGGTCATCTTGGGCGTCAGGATACAGGCGGAGCAGTCGAGGGTGGGGAAGGTCTTGTCGAGCTGGGCCATGTGACCGCCGATGCTGCCGCTTTTTTCGACGAGGTAGACCTTGTTGCCGGAATCGGCGATTTTCAGCGCCGCCTGGATACCGGCAATGCCGCCGCCCACCACCAGCGAGGCTTTAGTGACCGGCACCTGCCGCGTCTCCAGCGGCTGGTTGTAATATACCCGCCTCACCGCGGCGGCCACGAGCGCTTTGGCCTTTTCCGTGGCTTTGGTTTTATCTTCGGTCACCCAGGAGCAGTGCTCGCGGATGTTGGCCATCTCGAAGAAATAGGGATTTATTCCGGCATCCTGGAGGACGCGGCGGTAGGTCGGCTCGTGCATCGTCGGCGAGCAGGCCGCCACCACGACGCGGTTCACGCCCTGCTCCTGAATGTCCTTTTTAATCAACTCCTGGCCGGGGTCGGAGCACATGAAGCGGTAGGCGCGCGATATTTTGACCCCCTCCAGCCCCTCCGCAAATCTGGCGACGTCTTCCACATCCACCGTGCCGGCGATGTTACTCCCGCAGTGACAGACATAGACCCCGATTCTCGGTTCTGTCATTGACCTTCCTTTGCCACCGGTCGGGCCATCCTGGTATTCACCGGGTTATGGACGTAATCAAGCACTGCACGGGGTGAGACGATATTCGTATTTATTCCCAGCTTTTCGGCGTCGATGCCGAACGCCAGGCCGATAAGCTGGGTGATATAGAGAACGGGTATATTAAATCTGGCTTTAAATCTAGAATTTACCCGACTCTGGTAGGCGTCGAGGTTGGTCTGGCAGAGCGGGCAGGCGGTCACCAGACACTGCGCGCCGCTGGCCGCCGCGCTCTCAAGCAGCTTATAGCTTAACCCCAGCACCTTGTCTTCCTCGGCAAGCATGATGGAGCCGCCACAGCAGTGCGCCTTCAGGGGGAAATCCACCGCCTCGGCACCGGTGCAGGTTACCAGGCGGTCGAGCGTTTGCGGCAGTTCGGTATCGTCCAGGCCGTACTGCGGGCGCACCAGCTGGCAGCCGTAGTACGGGGCGACTTTCAGCCCTTCCAGCCGGTGTCCGACTTTGCCGGCAATGAACTCGGGAGTGACATCGTTGACCAGGATATCCACCAGGTGCCGCACGCGTAGCCGGCCGCAGTAGTTCAGGCTTGCCGCCCCCAGGGCCTCATTGACCCGGGCCAGCATGGCCGGGTGCCCCTGCAGGTACCGGTTGGCTTTTTCCAGCGTCACATAGCAGGAGCTGCACGGCGTCACCACGTCGCACCCGGCTGGCTCCGCCAGCGCCAGGTTGCGGGCGGCCACCACGATGGCGCTCTCTTCGTCCAGGGAGCCATAGGGCGTCGAGCCGCAGCAGTTCCAGTCCTCGATTTCTTTAAGCTCGATATCCAGCA
>CAYWZO010000094.1:0-4124 GCA_964462865.1 uncultured Dehalococcoidaceae bacterium
CGGAGTCGCACGCCTTCGCCTTCGGGGTGACGGCCTACCAGGCGGCCTGGCTGAAATACTATTACCCGCTGGAGTTCTTCGTGGCCATCTTCAACCAGCAGCCTATGGGCTTCTATAATCTTGAAACGCTCAAGGAAGACGCCAAAAGACACAGAATAATGGTTTTAAACCCGGATATCAATAAGAGCCGGGCCAAGTGCACGATAGAAGAACTACCCGATAATGTCATTCTGAGCGAAGCGAAGAATCTCGGTGAGGGGGGGCAAATCCTCTCTCTTACCCCCCCACCCCGGGATTCTTCGGTCGCTACGCTCTCTCAGAATGACAATCCGGGCGCTGCCCTGCGCCTGGGCCTCCTGAACGTTACCGGTCTAGGTGAGGCCTCCGCCAAAGCCATCGAAGAAAGCAGAAGCAAAGGCCCCTTAAAAAGTATCGGCGACTTCCTGGAGCGCACCGGCGTTCTGGAAGAGGTCGCCTTCAACCTGGCCTCCGCCGGCGCCTTCGATGCGCTGGAGCCGAACCGGCGCAAGGTGAAGTGGGAAATCGGACTGCGCTACCGGCCCGTCAACTCCCAGCTTCCCCTCCCCCTCCCGGTGACGCAGGACATGATAGAACTGCCCCGGCCCGGCGCCTGGGAGAGCATGCAGGACGAGTACGGCGTCCTCTCCCTCTATCCCGGCGGGCACGTCATGGCCCGCCTGCGCCATCGCCTGAATAAAAACTTAATCACCAGCCGGGACATCGCCGGGCTGGGCGACGGCGCCGCGGTGGCGCTCGCCGGACTGGTCATCCGCCGGCAGCGGCCGCGGGGCAAGGTGGTCTTCATCACCCTGGAGGACGAGTTCGGCCACGTGCCCTGCCTGGTCTTCCCGAAGGTCTATGAAAAATACGAGCACCTGTTTAAAGCGCCCATCCTGCTGGTGAAGGGGCGGCTCAACCGGCGCGAGGGGACGCACAACGTGGTCATCAATCAGGTAAGGCCCTTCCGCGCGCTGGACAAGGTGCCGGTGTCGAAGGACTTCAGGTAGGCTGAGGGATAAAGGAGAACTCAAAGCTAAAATGCGGGCTTTTGTTATAGCGCTGTTTTTCCGAGGTAAATTAACACGATGACGATAACCAGCAAAATCCAGTAAAAGCTCGGCAGCGGGCCCCACCAGCTCCGGTGCCACCGGATTTTCCCCTTGCGGAAGCTTTTAATTCCGTAATGCGGGTTGAAGACGAACCAGAAGAAGTCCTCCAGCAGGACCATGCCCAGGTAGAACCCGATTAACAGGCTTTCCAGCCGCCAGCTCCACGGGGCGAAGAAAAGCGGCAGGTGGACCGCCGCAATCAGAAATAACGTCATGAACAGGTGGTAGCCGGTTAGGGGGCGCCCACCCGTAACTTTCAGGAGCCACCCTTTTTCAATGCGCCAGGCCGGCAGGTTGGCCGCCCAGCCGTCTTTACCCTCTATCTGGATTTCCCATAGGGCCAGGATAACGGCCAGGAAGACCATGAAGGCCAGAAGCCCGATAATCATCTCTGCTCTCCCCGTCTATATTATGTTGTTTGGTGGTTTTCTTTCAACCTGTCGCCTCATTAATTCTGCGGGTAGGAATACGAAATATTCATCTATAGTACCGGTTATAAAGTATACCTTTTTTACCATCTGACCATGACTTACTGGTGATTTACTTTTATCCTTAAGTGGTGGTTAAATAATCAGGGAGAGACCAGGTACAGGAAAAACCAATGGAGGCGCAGGAACGAGGTGGTTTGCCGGCCAGTTGCAGGCTGCCCCGGCGTTTGATAACGAGGAATATAATTAGAACATCCTTTTAGTGCGCCTGTACCTAGAGAAAAATAATGCGGGAGGGGAAGATGAAAAAGGTCTTGACTTTATTGATGACGCCTGTTTTATTGATGGTCCTAGCGGCACCTGTCTCCGCCCAGGCCAATCTCCCTTATACTGCCGACCTCGTAATCGGCGAGGGACAGGCAGCGCTGGGTGTCGGTGAACTGACGGTAAGTGCTGACGGCTCCGTGTCTTTCCAGATTGGCGGGTCAGGGACCGACTGGCGGCTGGCAGAGACCCAGCTCTACGTGGGCGACGTACCGCCGCTGAAAATCAAGCCGGACAGGTTCCCCTATCAGCACGAAGGGCTTGGCGGCAACGATATAGATGAATACACTATCGATATTACCGCCATCGACCTTAATGGTGATGGTATCATCTACATCGCGGCCCGTGCCGAATTGATAAGGCAGGTCAGCGTTAAAAAGAATGGGAAAATAATTTACGCCGACGAAACAGCCTGGGCGCAGGGCGACGAATTCACGGGCCATGGCAAGAACTGGATAACGTTCTTTACGGTGACGCGGTCACCCGTCGGATAAGAAAAAGGCTAACCAGTCTCCCGGAGCGAATGTTGGCTTGCTCCCCCATCGATGCGGAGGGCGGCCGGAATTGTACCGGCGCCCTCCGTGTCTTTTTTCAATGTATTGATAACCGTGTTCTGGCGCTTTTTCCCCGCCGCTCTCCACTCGTGTTATAATCGTGGGCAGGGATTATAATCTCCGACTTCAAACAAGAGGTGAAATGAAACATGAAAGTACTGGTAATATCCGGGAGCAAGAACCGTGAAGGCTGAGACTCTGGTTGAAGCTAAAAATTCCAGACCCTAGCCAGACCCTGAAACGAGAGGAGGCAGCCAAGGTGATAGAAAAATCAACGTGTCCGGTCGAGGGATACGACCGTCCCCACCTAAGACCGCCACGGCATTAAAAAGCCATATTCGAAACAGGCATTCCGAATTGTTAGAGGGGTGGGACTGGATGGATAGGTGCCCATTGCTGAGGAGGACTTTCACCAGTCAGGGGTTAGCATAATGACATAACGAGGAAGGCCAACTATGGTGCTTGCGACAGGCCAGCTTTGAAACAGTTGAAGGCCGGACGGACATTTCTTTACTGGGAACAATCGCCTTCACGGACCTTGTGGCATACTCCCCAGCAGCTGGGAGGCTTGGTTGCCTCTGCCGGCTAGTAAACAGGGTTACCTTCCTTTCCGCCAGCAGGCTGAAGTGTATTCGGTGGAGTATCAATGAAGAAACGAGGGTGCTATTTTTACGACAAACAGCTGCTGGCTTATATCTGTGGAAGGGACAAAGCCATATCTGGAGACGTTAACCGTTTTGCGACATTTCCTATTCATACAAAGACGGAGAAAAGATAACATTAAGATGGTTTGTGTAATTGGACTGCGTGTTTAGTACCAGATATGCCGAAAACTACAGCTAAGGCTTACAATGCTCCGAGTTGCCTTACCAAGCTGATGAGGGTACACGTAATTAAGGCATTGACCGTTGTACAGGTGTTTGTTATCCTGTTAATTAGTGATACTGTAAAGAGGTGGGGGTGATTGGACTCATTCACTAGAGACTGGCAGCGCTGGTTCCCAGAGGATAAGAACAAAGAGTCGGCATCACCGAGTCGGCGTAGAGGGATAGTCGGTAGAGTAATTCTGGTGTTGGCCGGTGTATTGGTCCTGTTTATCCTCGTGAATATAGCGAAGGGTTTCTACACCGAGTGGCTCTGGTTTAGTAGCCTGGGTTATGGCAGTGTCTATGCCACTATTCTGAAGACAAGGCTGCTGGTCTTCTTTTTAGCTGCCATTGTCTTTTGCCTCTTATTTTTAGGTAACCTGGTGCTGGCGGCGTGCCTGGCACCCCAGACTGAGACACATTTCTGGCCCTGGGCTATAGTGAGCCGACTGCAACGGACATTTAGGTGGGCCGTTATTCTGGGCACGGTCCTTATCAGCCTGATATTCGGTCTTATGGCTCAGGGAAACTGGCAGGTCATACTGCGGTTCTTCAATCGGCAGCCTTTCGGCATCGCCGACCCGATTTTCCATAATGAAATTGGCTTCTATGTTTTCTCCCTGCCTTTCCTTCATATGCTGCGAGGGTGGTTCCTGGGGGCATTGATAGTCATACTTATTGGTACCATTGGGATATATCTTATTAGCTACGGGGTAAAGCGTCTCAGGTTCGACTTCACCCGGCCGGTATTAGGCCATATCGGCGGGCTGGTCATGGCGATTCTGGGCCTTTTTGCCTGGGGTTACTGGCTTGGTATCTGGG
>CAYWZO010000095.1:0-4001 GCA_964462865.1 uncultured Dehalococcoidaceae bacterium
GGTAACCGAAGGGCTCAGGGTGACATTTAAAGGCACTTTTAATACAAAACCCACAAGGGGGGCTTTATATCAAATGTTATTCTGATGAGCGAAGCGACGAAGAAACTCGGGGTAAGGCGGGGCGCCGTACGTATAGACCCCACCACTCCGAGACCCTTCGCGGAGTTTATCCTGAGGGTAACCGAAGGGCTCAGGGTGACATTTAAAGGCACTTTTAATACAAAACCCACAGGGAGAGAGGACTTATCCCTGATTGACAGCCATGATTGAACAATACCTGCGATGTGTCTCTCTTGACCGTACCCCTGTTTATTGCTACACTCAATTCAACGGAGTAAGCGTAACCGGAACATGAAAATCGTCGCGGCGGAGCAGATGAGGCAGATAGACCGGGAGTGCACCCGCGCCGGTACGCCCGTGAGCGTGCTCATGGAGAACGCCGGCAAGGCCGTGGCCGAAGAGACCCGGACCTTCTTGAGAGACCTGGAGGCGCAAAGTATCCTGTGCCTGGTAGGGGCGGGGAACAACGGCGGCGACGGTCTGGTGGCCGCCCGCTACCTTCACGAGTGGGGGGCCAGGGTCAGCGTGTACCTCTGCGGCCAGAGACCGCCCGATGACGCCAACCTCAAGCTGGCGCAGGAGAAAGGCATTACCTGCGTCACTGCCGCCGGGGATAACGACCTGAAAAAGTTTGACGAAATCCTTGACGCCGCCACCTGCGTTATCGATGCGCTGCTGGGCACGGGCAGGATGCGCCCCCTGGAAGGCGTGTTCCGGCAGGTGCTGGAGAGGGTGAACACGGTAAAAGAAAAACGCAAACTTACCATCGTGGCGGTGGATGTGCCCTCCGGCCTGGACGCCGATACCGGCGCCGTCGATGATGCCTGCCCCGGCGCCGATTTAACGGTGACGCTGGCCTTTCCCAAGCCCGGCCTGTTCATCTTTCCCGGGGCGGCCAGGGTGGGGAAACTGAAAATAGCCGATATCGGTATTCCGCAATCACTGGCCGACTCTGTAAAAACCGAGCTGCTTACTGACGATTGGGCCGGGGCCGCGCTGCCCGGGCGCCCCCTTGACGCCAACAAGGGGAGCTTCGGGCGGGCGATGGTCGTGGCGGGCTCAATCAATTACATCGGCGCGGCCTACCTGGCCTGCAGCGGCGCTCTAAGGGCCGGGGCGGGGCTGGTAACTTTAGCCACGGCCAGGAGCCTGCAACCGATTCTCGCCGCCAAGCTGGCCGAGGTGACTTACCTCCCGCTGCCCGAGTCCGGGACAGGTGTTATCGCTGGAGAGGCCACAGAAGTCCTGCGCGGCGAGTACGGGCGCTATAACGTCCTGCTCCTCGGCTGCGGACTGGGGCAGGACGGGGCAACCGTGGAGTTTGTCAGCTCTGTTATCCGGGAAAAGGGGCTGCCGCCAATGGTCATCGATGCCGATGGACTTAGCATAATGTCTAACATTTCCGGATGGTGGCGCCAGCTGCCGGGCAACGCGGTACTGACCCCCCACCCCGGCGAGATGGCCCGCTTGAGCGGCCTGTCCGTGGAGGAAATACAAGCGGACCGGATGAACGTGGCCGTTAAGTTTGCCGGCGAGTGGCAAAAAACGGTCGTCCTGAAAGGGGCCTATACGGTTATCGCCGCGGCGGACGGCCGGTGCCGCGTCAGTCCTTTCGCCAACGCGGGGCTGGCTTCGGCGGGGACGGGGGATGTCCTGGCCGGGGTCATCGCCGGGCTGGCGGCGCAGGGCCTGCCGCTTTTCGAGGCGGCCTCGCTGGGCGTCTACCTCCACGGCAAGGCCGGAGAGATGATTAAAAACATCCTGGGCGATACCGGCATGACCGCGTCCGACCTTCTCTCGGCGCTGCCGGTGACGATAAAACAGTTAAAAAACAGGGGTTGAGGAGGAGAAGAACATGCTGCTGGCTTTCGACGTCGCCAATACGAATATCAAAATAGGGTTGTTCCAGGGGGACAAGCTGCGCGCAACCTGGCGCATCTCCACCGGGGTGCACCGCATGCCCGATGAATACGGCATCATGCTGCTCAACCTGCTGCGTCACAAGGACATAGCCGTCGCCGATGTTAAAGAGGGGGCCATAAGCTGCGTCGTACCACCGCTGATGACGGTCTTTAACGAGATGATGCAGAAGTATTTTGACATCCAGCCCCTCGTGGTCGGCCCCGGCGTGAAAACCGGCGTACGCATCCGCATGGACAACCCCCGTGAAGTCGGCTCCGACCTCATCTCCAATGCCGCCGCCGCCCTCAATCTCTATACGCCCCCGGTCATCGTCGTGGCGCTGGGTACGGCCACCGCTTTCGCTATCGTTTCGCGGGACGGCGATTACCTGGGCGGGGTCATCGCGCCGGGCATCGGCATATCGGCGGAGGCGCTGTACACGCGCACGGCCGCCCTGCCCCGCGTGGAACTGGTCAGGCCTAAAAAGGCCATCGGCCCCAACACCGTCGCCGCCATGCAGTCGGGCATCATCTTCGGCTACGCGGGGCTTATCGACGGGATTGTCGGCCGTATTCAGGAGGAGCTGGGGGAAAAGGCGATGGTCGTGGCCACCGGCGGTTACGCCGACATTATCGCCAGGGAAACGAAAACAATCGATAAAATCAACCCCGACCTGACCCTCATCGGGGTGAAAATTATCCACGACATGAACCGAACTTAGTCCACCGAGGAGACAGCCATGTTGAAAGGAAAAACGATAGTTCTGGGTATAACCGGGGGAATCGCCGCTTACAAGGCGGCGGACATTGCCAGCAAGCTGACGCAGGCCGGGGCCAGGGTCGAGGTGGTCATGACCGAGGCGGCCACCAAGTTCATCACGCCGCTGACACTGCGCAGCATCACCGGCCGGCCGGTGGTGACGGATATGTATGAGACGGCGTCGGAGTACCAGGAAGAACACATAGCGCTTGCCGATGCTGCCGACCTGGTACTCATCGCCCCGGCTACCGCCAACACCATCGCCAAACTGGCGGCGGGCATCGCCGATAATATGCTCGGGTGCATCGTACTGGCTACGGAGTCGCCGGTCATCCTCGCCCCCGCCATGAACGACGTCATGTACAGGAACTCCATCACGCAGGATAATCTGGCGAAACTGAAAGCCAGAGGATTCACCGTCATCGAGCCCGAATACGGGCGCCTTGCCTCCGGGAAAACGGGGCAAGGCAGGCTGCCCGATACCCCAAAGATAATCGAGGTTATCGAGGAGGTGTTAAATGGCTGAAACGGACCTTAAAGGCAAGACTATCGTGGTGTCAGCCGGGGGCACACGGGAGGCAATCGACCCGGTGCGGCATATCGGCAATCGCTCCTCGGGCAAGATGGGTTACGCCGTCGCCGAAGCTGCCCGCGACCGCGGCGCCAACGTGCTGTTAATAGCGGCGCCGGCGATACTCCCCGACCCCACCGGCATTGACGTAACCCACGTCGAGAGTGTCTTTGAAATGAAAGAGGAGGTACTCAAGGCGTGCGCCAGAGCCGACGCCCTGATTATGTCCGCCGCTCCCGCCGACTTCGTTCCGAAAAATCCCTCCAAGCAGAAAATAAAGAAGAGCATAGAAAGTCTTACGCTGGAACTGGTAAAAGCGCCTGATATCCTGACAGAAGTCACCGGCGATATTATCAAAGTGGGCTTTTCCGCCGAGACGGAAGACCTTATAGAGAACACTATCGCCAAACTGCGTGATAAAAAATGCGATTTATTCGTGGCGAACGACGTTACCATAGCCGGCAGCGGCTTTTATGCGGATAACAATAAAGTTACCCTGATTGACAAAAGCGGCGGCATTGAAGACCTGCCGCTGATGAGCAAGCGCGAGGTGGCGGACATAGTGCTGGACAGGGTGGTGAGGATGATTAAATAGGGGCGTTATCCCGCCGAGGGGGGCGGAGGGAGCAAAATCCTCCTTTTTCCCCCTTTATGAAAGGGGGACAATCGTGATATTGAGAATAATGATTTTAAAATAATAAAGGCCATC
>CAYWZO010000096.1:0-3998 GCA_964462865.1 uncultured Dehalococcoidaceae bacterium
GCAGGATATCGGCGGCCATCAGGGAGGGGTAATCGAAAAGGCCGACGCTCACCTGTTCTTTCTGTTTCAGCGACTTTTCTTTGAACTGGGTCATGCGCTGCATCCAACCCATGGGGATAAAGCAGTTGAGAATCCAGGCCAGCTCGCTGTGGGCGCTGACGTGCGACTGGACGAACAGAATGGAACGTTCGAGGTCAATGCCGACGGCCATGAGCAGGCCGGCGAACTCGCGAATCCGTTCCTTGAGCAGCGCGGGGTCCTGCGGCACGGTGATGGCGTGCAGGTCCACGATGCAGATAATGTCATCATAGTTCTCCTGCATGGCCACCCAGTGCCGGACAGCCCCCAGGTAACGGCCGATGTGAATCTCGCCGGTGGGCTGGATGCCAGAAAAGACGCGTTTTTTCATGGAGTCCTCCTCGCTAAAAAAGTGTAGCATAAATGCGTGAAGGCTCTCAAGGACACGGGAACGCGAACCTGTCAGGGTGATGTTGTATTTGACGAAGCCGGCGGTGGCTCTGGAGGAGTGATATCAAAGAGTTCACTCACGGCCGGAGCCAGGGCGGGGCTCGTGGCGGTCAGCGTGTAACCATTCCCTACTGTGTTGATAGAAAGACCTTCGAAGCAGGCGGTGCCGCCGGTCGCCTTGAGTTGCGTCGTGCCAGAAAGCACTGCCCCGCTGCTGCCGGTGCCGGGTGTAATCGTCAGGGTGATTTCAGCGGATGAATCGGTCGCTGTATTTCCGTAGGCGTCCTGCACCAGTACTGCGATGGTAGGAGGCATGACGGTCAGAGGTTCCCCTGCGGCAGCCGTTAAGGGCTGGGTATTGAAAAAGAGTTTTATGCCTGTACCGGGGCCGATATTAAAAGAGTTGCTATAAGCCGGAGTCAAGCTACTGCTCGTCGCTGTCAGCACGTAGGTCCCGGCTCGGTTGACGGAGAGGCCCGTGAAACTGGCGGCGCCGTTAACCGCTTTTAATTTCGTCACGCCGGACAGGATAGCGTCATAAGATTCCGGGGTAACCACGACAAGGCTTAAACTTACCATGGCCGTCGAACCATAGGCCGTATTATCATACCTGTCGAGTACGGTTACCGCCGGTTGCGCGGCGAAGCCCGCCCCGGCGGAAGCCCCTGCAATTTTGGTACTAAAAACGAGCCTGGCACCATGAATCGGAGTGATGGTGAAGGGGTCACTGACGGCAGGGGTCAAACCACTGCTCGTCGCGGTCAAGGTGTAAGTCCCCGCTTTATCAACGGAGAGCTCTTTGAAGGCAAATATGCCGTTTTCCGAAGTCATCGTTGTTCCGCCAAAGAGGGTGACGGGGGGTTCGGCGGTACCGCCGGTGATGGCCAGGGTGATGACCCGGTGGGAACCAGCCACGACATTACCGTTGCTGTCCACCGCCGCCACGATTGGCGGGGTGGCGAGGAACGCTCCGGCTTCGGCCCCCGCCGGCTGGGTGGTGAACACGAGTTTAACCGCCGCAGATTGAGTTTGCTTAGACGAAGTTGTCGGTGAAGGCCCGGGAGAGCAGGCTATCAATCCTGCCGCCAGTACCGCCGTTAATGCGGCGAGCAGTCCGTGAAGAAGTAAGTATCCGGCTCCGTTTTTCATGGCGAAATTTCCACTCTATTATAATGGCGAGAAAATATTAATATCTTATTAAAAAATTCAGATTTTCATATTTAAGGGCAGTGGAGCGGCGGCTGCAGAGAGAGATAAGCTACATCTTGTCCGGCGCCGTCATGCCCATGAGGTTAAGCGTCCTCCCCAGCACGAGCTTAGCGGCCTTCACCAGCTTCAGCCGCGCCCCGGTCATGGCCTTATCTTCGGAGACCACCCGGCAGTCCTTATAAAAGGCGTGGAAGACCGTGGCCAGGTCCTGCGCGTAATAGGTCAGGTGGTGCGGCTCCAGCGTCAGCGCTATCGTCTCGATGATTTCCGGCAGGAGCAGCATCCGGCGTATCAGGGTCAGCTCCGGCCCGGTCGTTAACAGGGAGACATCGCCGTCGATATCATGGACTCCCCTTTCCTGGGCCAGCCGCAGGATGCTGGCGATGCGCGCGTGGGCGTACTGGACGTAGTAGACCGGGTTGTCCGAGGACTGCTTCTTGGCCAGCTCCAGGTCGAAGTCCATCTGGGCATCGGCGGTGCGGGAGAGGAAGAAAAAGCGGCAGGCGTCCACGCCCACCTCTTCGACGAGCTCCCGCAGGGTGATGATATCGCCGCTGCGCTTGGAGATTTTCACCACCTCGCTGCCGTGGCGCAGGGTAACCATCTGGTGGACGATTATCTGGAGCCGTTCCGGGTCGATGCCGAGCGCGCCGACGACGGCCTTGAGGCGGGACACGTGCCCCTGGTGGTCGGCGCCCCAGATGTTGATGACGCTATCGAACTGGCGCTCGATAAATTTATTATAATGGTAGGCGATATCGGCGGCGAAGTAAGTCGGCGAGCCGTTGGTGCGGACGACCACATTGTCTTTGTCCTCGCCGAGGGCGGTGGAGACGAACCATATCGCCCCTTCCCTTTCGGCGAGAAAACCGCCCTGTTTTAGCAGCGCCATTACTTTATCGAACTGCCCGTTTTCATAAAGGGTCTTCTCGCTGTACCAGACGTCGAAGTCGACGCGCAGCTGTTTCAGGTCCTGGCGGGTGCCGTCGAGAATTTTCGCCAGGCCCAGATTGCCCAGTTCGTCGATGCCCTTGTCCTCGGGCAGCTTCAAAAAGCGGTCGCCTTCCTCGTCAACAATCCCGGCGGCGAGGTCGACCATGTAGTTGCCCAGGTAGCCTTCCCTGGGCATCTCGGCGTCCCTGCCCAGTTTTTGCTGGTAGCGCGCCCAGAGCGAGCTGCGGAAGGCGTCCATCTGGCTGCCGGCGTCGTTGAAATAGTACTCTTTGGTGACATGGTGGCCGCTGGCGGTCATGACGTTGCAGAGCGTGCTGCCCAGGACGGCGCCGCGCCCGTGGCCGACATGCAGCGGCCCGGTGGGGTTGATGCTGACAAACTCTATCTGTACCCGTTGGCCCGCGCCTGAATCGATATTGCCGTAAGCCTCACCCTGCGCCAGGATGGCATCGACCTGCCGCATCACCCAGTCATCTTTCAGGGTGAAGTTGATGAAGCCGGGCGGGGCGACGGTGACGCTCTCGATTTCCTCCGAGGGCCGGATAAAGGCGGCGATTTCCCGGGCGATGTCCAGGGGTTTTTTACCGACGGCGCGCGCCAGCTTGAGGGAGATGCTGGAGGCGTAATCGCCGTGCTGGGGTTGCTGCGGCCTTTCGATGACGATATCGGGCAGGGTGACGGCGGTCAGCTTGCCCTCTTGCTGCGCGGCGGCGACGGCGCTCTTGATAAGGTCAGCGATTATCTGCTTGAGCATCGACAGTGCTTTTCCGGTCTATAAAGAGAAACGTACGGAAAAATTATAACATAATGCCCGCCGTCATTGCGAGCGAAGCGCGGCAATCCCTATCTTGAATTAAATCCCGCCTTGGGGATTGCCACGTCGCCCCGATTTCATCGGGGCTCCTCGCAATGACAGGTCATAAAAATTCACCCCAAAAACTAACCAAAATTACTGTTGACAAAGGTCTTCATCTGGTAAAGTTTTAACCCCCCTTATCAAGTACGAAATGACAATATATAAAGGGAATGTCATTGCGAGCGAAGCGCGGCAATCCCTATCTTGAATTAAATCCCGCCTTGGGGATTGCCACGTCGCCCCGATTTCATCGGGGCTCCTCGCAATGACAGGTCATAAAAATTCACCCCAAAAACTAACCAAAATTACTGTTGACAAAGCTCTGGCCGTATGCTATCCTTATATTTGCATATGACGAAGGCGAAGACATAGCAGGCAATACTGGTGGTGTATAGCCAGGCATAGAGGTCTGGTGGGCCAACCGCCAGACCTTTTCTTTTGCCTTCCGTACTTTAAAAACTGAATACCTGGAAATACCTAATATCAAACCTGAAGCAGGTCAAGCGTTAAG
>CAYWZO010000097.1:0-3780 GCA_964462865.1 uncultured Dehalococcoidaceae bacterium
CTACCGCCGCGAGAAGATGTCCGCCGGTAAAGACGTCCGGGGCATCAAGCGAGGCCACCAGTTCGATAAGGTGGAGCTTTATAAGTTCACCGAGCCGGAGAACTCCAACGAAGAACTTGAGAAACTGACCCGCGACGCCGAAGATATCTGCCGGAAGCTGGGGCTGGCCTACCGCGTCATCCAGCTCTGCACCGGCGATATCGGTTTCACATCCACCAAGTCCTACGACATTGAGGTATGGGCGCCCGGCTGTGAAGAGTGGCTGGAGGTCAGCTCCTGCTCCAACTGCGGCGATTTCCAGGCGCGGCGGGCCAACGTGCGCTACCGCCCCGCCCCGGACGCCAAGCCCCAGTTCGTCCATACCCTGAACGGCTCCGGCCTGGCCCTGCCCCGGATAATGATTGCCATCCTGGAAAATTACCAGCAGGCCGATGGCAGCATCGCCGTACCGGAGGTGCTCCAGGACTTCATGGGCACTAAAGCAATCAAATAAGACCCGGCCTGTCTCGTGCCCGGAAAAACTGCGGACCTTCCGCACCCAGACCCCGGCCTGATACCCCCTGGTAACACAATACTTGACAATCCAGAAACAATAGGATATTATACCTAGAAATTCTAGGTGCATAAGATAAGGAGGTAACACTACATGCGCGTAATCGCCATCATCATTGCCATTCTGGGATTAGCTGGACTTGTCTTCGGGATTTTACTTGTCACCCAGGCAGCCTCGGCGGAACAGGAAGTCGCCGACTCATTAACGGCACCCGTAACCCTCGATACTCTCGATGCTACATACGACGGTATCAATGCGAAGGTCAAACAAATGCCTCAAACCGACCCGCAGTATCTCACGTATTTCGCCCAGCGAACATCTCTGGGGCTGGCTAGATCGAACGTCGGCACAGCTTCACTCGCGAGGACCAGCGGCGTTGTCGATATTATCATGGGTCTCGGCCTGCTCCTAGCCGGTATCGCCCTGTTGAGGAAAAGCCAGAGCGCCGCCTAAAAAGAGCTGGTATCATAAACCGCATTACCAGATTGATTGTTAACCATAAGCGCCTCACCGACGCGGCAGCCTGTTGCCTGCCGGAAAACCGTCGGTGAGGCGTTTATATTATGGAGGCAGACCATGCCGGCTGAACAATATGACGTAACAGTCAAACTCATCCGCAACAACAGCCCCTGCCATTCCGGCCATCAAATCGGAGATGAGTGGGAATACAACTATGCGCCGCCGGTGGGTATGTGCGGTTTTGCGTACAACGCCATTTTCCCTTTTGGAGTAGCCATAAAAACTGGCGGGACATTCCCCTGGCAACAAGACCCGGATGTCCTCACCGTAGCCCGCCCTGATCCTGAAGTCCATAACGTCTTCGAAATAAGGCGGAAACGGATAAATTAGGCGGGAAATTCCGCTCTTATCTTCTCATTTCAGTGGCAACCCAGATAACTTTGGGGGTTAGCCTGCTGTCTGCCGGCCCCGTTTTCCCGTAAAATACTTATATCATAGATTCCGCACCGTTTCTCCCCTGGAGAGGACGGGGGCCTTGCCATGCCGAAAGAAAACACCGCCGAAAACAAGAGAATACTATCGGAACCGCTGCAAGAGGCCAGCGGCTTTTGCCCCCACTGCCATGGTATCGTCTACTTCATGGTGGATAAAGAGCGCGGTTATTATAAACGCTGCCCCACCTGCGGCCATGCCGAACATCTGGACCGGCGCCCTCTCAACTTCGATAAAAAGTCCCGTCAGTGGTTGTGAACCGGGCAAGACCATAACCACCTGCTCCCCGGTATCTCCAGCTTTGCCCCTGCCGGCAAATGCCGCCGCCTCCTGTCCTCAAGGGGAATAGGCTCCGCCAGAGAAACCGGCAAGAATGTCACTGCCCTGGACTGACGGCGAGCGCCATCAGGCGAGGTACAATTTCCGCAGCAGGCTCATGATGAGGTTCATCAGCGGAGCAATCAGCCAGGCTGTCCCGTAGGCCAGCAGGGCGCCGAGCGCGCCGATAGCGGCGCCGCCCAGGACATCCAGCGGATAATGGATACCGATATAGATGCGTCCGAAACTGCTGAAGACCGCTATCGCCAGCAGGATGAGTCCATAGCTCCTGATTTTGATGATAATCGGCACGGCGATGGCAAACAAAACAGCGGCCAGATTGGAGGGGAAAGAGGAATCGGTCGGCCGGTAAAAAAGTAGATTCACCGAGCCGGGGGGCAATTCATTAAACGGGCGGGGCCGAAAATAGTACTGATTAACAATCAACATGAGAAGGCTGGCCAGGCCGATACTTATGGCGGCGATGAGCACCGTCCGCTGATAGACCTGCCGCCGCTCGTCGCCCCGCGTCCCGAACCACAGCCAGATGAGAATGAGACAGCAGCTGATAACGGCGAAATAGTCATTGGAGATACCCCTGAAGAATCCATCGATGATGGGCACTTTGCCGGCCAGGCCGTTGATGTGGAGGAAAAGCGCCTGATCGGTGGTCACTCTTCCTCACCCCAGTGGTTGTGAATGGCATGGAAATAGGTGCTATCACGGAGGACATCCAGTCCTTCCTGCTGGGGCCTGCCGGAGTTACAACGGCGCCAGTTGAGCAACGAGGAGCAGACCAGCGTAAAAACGATGCCCGCGGCGGAAGATACCACGAACGAGCCGGTTTGCTGGCTGCCTTCGACGATACCTTCTTTAACGATGCCTTCTACGATGAAGGCACGATAGTCATTCCAGGTGAAAAAGCCGAAAAGGGCGACACCAATGGCGATAATAGAGAAGGCCAAGGTGTATATCCGCTGAGGGAAGAAGAGCAAACCGCGCAGGTTGTTGTAAAGCGCCGCCAGCTGCATCACTCCCATCACGGCGATAAAAACCAGGAGGCAATAATGTAGCGACCACATTACACCAGATTATAGCACTTCTGAAGCTGGAAACAAAATCCGGACTCTTTACCCACTTATGCCCGGGCCGGCTGGGGCGGCACTCCTGCCCTGTTTTCCTGAAGGGCCGTTATAGGGTAGAATCGGAGGCGGGGAGGGGTGACCGAGTGGCCTATGGTGACGGTCTTGAAATCTGCATATCATTTTATCGCGATGAGGTGTTATGCTCAAAATAGAACTAATGTACAAATCGTTATATATGGTTTCGAGCGTGATACACTAATCAACCATAGGACATTTCGTTTCTTCCGTTAGCTTTTTACAGGCTAGAATTATAGCTGCTTTTCGTGTCATAAAAAGATGGATTGTGACATGGCCCCAAACGGTATATCACCTTCGTAAAGGTGATATTTTCGCTTGTTACGCCTATACTAAAGATAAACACACATGTCATCGTAACCTGAAAAACGTGATTAAAATGTCTCTAGTGACGGGATTTCATAAAAGAACATATAGCAGTCTTAAGGAACTCGTTAAGGACTTAGCTTTCCCATTCCGAAAGAGAAAGCAACTCAGGGAAATTAAAGCCAAGGGGCTTCTATCACCTGTCTTTCGAGAAAGACTAATGCTGGCTGTCACCGCGGTAAATGGCTGCAGGTATTGTTCCTACTTCCATGCCAAACAAGCATTGAAAAGCGGGATTACTCCAGAAGAGATAAATCAGCTTCTATCAGGAACAGTTGATAACTGTCCGGCAAATGAGTCTGTGGCCATAATTTATGCGCAGCATTGGGCTGAATCCGATGCTCATCCTGATCCCGAAGAGGAATACCTTGCCAATACCCACAAGTTTGATATAATGAAATAATAAAGGACGCTGTGGAGTATAGCAGTGAA